>CALVNK010000007.1 GCA_944349615.1 uncultured Clostridia bacterium | reverse complement strand
AGAAATGGCAAATGAACTTATTAAAGAAATACTTATATTTAATAAAAATGAAGTTGAAATTAAATTAAATTTCGATGATGAATTTGCTAATGTAATTGATTTTATAAAAAATAATGTTCAAGAAGAAGAAGTGGAAAGGTTTTTGATGAAATTAGAATAAATCAAAAAAAAATTTAACTTTTTTATGGTCCATAGTTGACAATGGCACCTGCCGCAATGGATACTATGCTTGCTCATTTTAAAGACACGAATACCACTCCTGATGACTACGATTTGATTGTAACGGGCGATTTAGGAAAACTTGGAAGCGAAATTCTTATTGATTTAATGGAAGACAATGGCATAAAGCTCGGGTTAAATTATAATGACTGCGGGCAAATGTATTTTACGAGAAATCAAAACACACTTTGCGGGGGAAGCGGTTGTGGGTGCAGTGCAACGGTTTTAAATTCTTTTATCATGCACAAGCTTAAAAATGGTGATTATCAAAAAGTGTTGTTTATGCCTACAGGTGCATTGATGAGCACTACCGCGACGCAACAAGGTGAAACAATACCGGGTATTTGTCATGCCATCGTACTTGAAAGCAATGTAAAACCGACAAAGAAAACTAAAACTTTGGCTGTAGATCAATCCTTTAAAAATTTGGAGAAATCTAATTTGGGTAATGATGTAAATGCCGATAAACCGAATAAAAATAAAGAAAAAGAAAGTTCAAAAGACAAGATAAAAAATAAGATGGTTAATAAAAAAGTTGATAATAAATCGGCTAAACAAGGTAAATAGCCAATAATTTAAGATTAAATATCGGATAGGAGAGATTAAGGAGAAAGTTATGTATTATTTATGGGTATTTTTAATAGGCGGTTTTATTTGTATGCTTGGTCAAGTTTTGATTATTTATACAAACATCACATCTGCTCGAATACTTGTAACTTTTGTGCTTATTGGTGTAGTATTGCAGGCGTTTAATATATTTGATCCAATAGCACAATTTGCAAAGGCTGGAATAAATGTGCCGATAATAGGCTTCGGAGCATCACTTGCAAAAGGGGCAATGAGTGCGGTTGAAAGTAAAGGGCTTCTTGGTGCATTTACTGGTGGACTAGAAGCAACCGCAGGTGGAATTGCTGCTGCAGTGCTGTTTGCATTCTTATTTAGTTTGATTTTTAAATCTAAAACAAAAAATTAGTTAACTCGATAAAATGGTAGTTGTATGTAAGACAACATACAATATATAGTAGATACGCAAAAATTGTCAAATTTCAGATTAATCTATCATAAATATATTAGTGAATGGATTATGAAAAGGCGTGCTATTTAAAAAAGAGAAGAAGAAAGATGTCAAAAAAGACTAAACTGAGAATAGTTTTGGCTATCTTTTTGGCGATTATCTTGCTTCTTGTTTTATATTATCTTAAGGTTATATGTCCTATCATAGTCAACTTAAGTCAAGAAAAGGTACGCGCCATTGCCACTAGTACTATAAGTGAGGTTGTTGGTGATGTCATGATGCAAGATGGCGTTGAATACGATAAGCTTGTAAAAGTGACCTTTGCGAGCGAAAATAAAGTTGAAATGATAGAAATCGACACGGTAGAAGTCAATATTTTGATTAGACAGGTTACCGAACTTGTGCAAGAGCGTTTTAATAGCCTTGGAGAAGAAGGTTTGTCAATTTCACTTGGTACATTTACAGGAATTCCATTTCTCTTTGGACTTGGACCGAATGTTGCCATTGAACTTGTACCAGTAGGAACGGTAAGCACGCATGTAAAATCTGAATTTCAAAGTGCTGGTATAAATCAAACTTTGCATAGATTAAATTTTATAGTCAATTCAAATATTGGAATGGTACTTCCTGGAATGACTCAAAACTTTCAAACAGAACTCGAGGTGCTTCTATGTGAAAGCATCATAGTAGGCGATATACCAAGCGTTTATTTGCAGGGTAGTATTATTTAATGTTTGCTAATAAATTTGTATCAAGAGCCGATTAAATAAATTTTACTTTTATTATTCGTTTTATCTTTAATTTCATATCTTGATTTTAACATTATGATATAGAGAATTTTTAGTGATCCAATTGCCTAAAATGTCGTGAAAATAAAAATTTTAGTTATTTTTATATATAAAAAAAGGAATTTTGAAAAGTTTGTAGTATATTTAGGATAAATGGCATTTTTTAGGAGAAATAAAATTGCAGAATAGTGGATTTCCTACTCAATGGCTTTATGAACTAAAGCAAAAAAATGATATTGTTTCTGTTGTTGGTAAATATATTCGTTTAGAAAAAAAAGGTGGAAAATATTGGGCATGCTGTCCATTTCATAATGAAAAGACGCCTTCTTTTGTTGTTAGTGAAGATGGATTTTTCTATTGCTTTGGTTGCAAAGAGAGTGGGGATGTCATTTCTTTTGTCATGAAATATGAATCCTGTGATTTTGGACAAGCTATTGAAATTTTGGCAAAGAATGCAGGTATGGAAGTGCCTAAATACACAGGCGAAAATAAAATTTTTGAGAAGAAAGAGAAAAAAGATAGAATTTTAAAACTTTTAGATTTAACGCAAAAACACTACCAAGCAAATCTTTATACTAAAAATGCAAAGCCTGCGCAAGATTACATAAAGTTTAGAAAACTTACAAAGCATGAACTTGATGACTTTAAACTTGGATATTCTCTTGGGTATAATGAACTAATTACATATCTTACATCTCAGGGTTTTACGGGGCAGGAAATGCTTGATGCTGGAGTTGCCGGGGTGCGTAACGGAAAATATTACGATGTCATGGCTGAGCGTCTTATTTTTCCTATATTTAATGCTTTTGACGAATGTGTAGGTTTTTCAGCAAGATATTTGGGTAAAACAGATTATGCTAAATACAAAAACACCGCAGAAACGCTGGTTTTTCAAAAGGGTAAAATTGTATTTGGAATTAATCTTGTTAAGCACATAAAACAGTCACAAGGGATCAATAATTTGATCGTCGTAGAAGGGCAGATGGATGTAATAGCCATGCATAAGGCGGGTTTTAAAACCACAGTCGCCTGCATGGGTACGGCACTTACTAAGGACAATGCCATGCAACTTAAAAAATTATCGGAAAATATAGTGCTTTGTTTTGACGGTGATGGTGCAGGGCAAAAAGCCACTATAAAGAGTATTGACATCTTACGCGAAATGGGCGTGAATTTAAAAATTGTACTTCTTCCTGAAGGAAAAGATCCTGACGAAATTTTAAACGCGTACGGCAAAGACTATCTTGCAAACTTGATTGAAAATGCTCTGTCGCCTACCGACTATTTGATAGAAATCGAAAAGAAAAGTTTTAATCTTGAAAAAGCCGATGAAAAAGGTCGCTTTGTTGTTGCCTGTCTAAATCATATTTCTAAACTTGAAAGTGAAAGTGCTGAAGATGTTTATCTTGAAAAATTGCGAGATTTGACATCGATTCCTATGGATATCTTACGGCGGGATATCTTAAAGTTGAAAAAGGGAACAGCAAAACCGAAAACCGAGGAAAAAATAGATAAAGATGTTTTAATTTCGCGAGAAAATGGGAATATTAGGGCTATAAAGTATATTCTTGCAAGCCTTATATATCAAAAGGACTTTGTAGATAAAAGAATAGATTATCAAAGGTTACTACCTAAATATAGTGAAATCATCAAACTTGCATATCAAAAAACGCCTATTTCGTCATATTTTGATTTGTTAGATGTAGAGAAATTTCCGCTTTTAAAGGATTGCTTCAATGTGGAATTTGAAAAGTTTAAGGGAAATGAAAAAGGGTATTTTGAGCAGTGTTTATGGTTTTTGATCAATCAAGAATACATTAAGTTGCAAAAAGAAATAACAGAGGAATTTAAAAATTGTCAAGATTTAGATAAGCGAAGGAAGCTGATGGAAAGACTTGCTAAGATTACTAAATCACTCAAAGAAAAGAATATGGAGGAATTTTATGCCAGATAATAAGATTGATATAGAGATGAAACGCATTTTTGATATGGCTACCAAGAAAGGCTCTATCAATGAATCTGATATTTATGAAAAACTTTTAAGATATGACATTTCTGCACCTGAAATACAGAAATTTATCAAAAAACTTGAAAACAACAAGATTAGAATTTTAAAAACCGAACTTGATGTCGATTTAGATAGTGACTTAAATGATATAAGCGGTTTTACATCGGTTGATGATCCTGTAAAAATGTATCTTAAAGATATAGGCAAAGTGCCACTTTTGACACCAAATGAAGAAACTGAACTTGCTAAAAGAATTTTGGTAGGTGATGAAGAAGCGAAAGCAAGATTATGTCAAGCAAACCTTAGACTTGTTGTTTCAATAGCAAAGAAATGGGCGGGAAATAAATCGTTAACATTCCTTGACCTTATTCAAGAAGGCAACATGGGACTTTTGAGAGCGGTTGAAAAATTTGACTATACAAAAGGCTTTAGATTTTCAACTTATGCTACTTGGTGGATAAAGCAGGCGATCACAAGAGCAATTGCAGATCAGTCGAGAACTATAAGACTTCCTGTACACATGGTTGAAACTATCAATAGATATGGAAGGACTGTAAGACAATTGACACAAAAGTTGTCAAGAGAACCGACCACCGAGGAGATAGCAGAAGCCATGGGAATAAGTGAAAGCAAGATTGTGGAAATACAGAAGAGTGCACTTGATCCTGTTTCGCTAGAAACACCAATTGGTGAAGAAGAAGATAGTAAGATGAGCGACTTTATTGAAGACGAGTCTGCAAAGAGCCCTATGGAAGTTGCTTCTCAAAAACTCTTGCATGAACAACTCTTAGCGGTGCTTGAAACTCTTACACCACGCGAACAACAGGTTATTCGTGAACGATACGGTCTTATCGATGGCAAGAGTAAGACACTTGAAGAAGTCGGCAAAGAATTTAGCGTTACCAGAGAGCGTATAAGACAGATTGAAGCCAAAGCATTAAGAAAACTCAAACATCCAAATAGAAGTAAGAAACTTATTGACTTTATCGATTAATTTGTTTAATTTGCATTGAAAACAATAAAAGCGTTAAAAAATAGTTTTAGTTTGTCCTTCCAAATAAATTTTAATTTGGAAAATTTTGATAATAAATTAATTGATAATTTTAATTGACAAAATCGTCTATTTAAAATAAAATAATTAAAATTTCCATAAAAGGAGTGGTAGCATGGATATTAGTAAAATATTAGAATATCAAAAGCTTGATAGCAATTTATATTCTATTGAAAAGAATATTCGAAATAGTGAACATAAGAAAAAAGCAAACTCAATGCATGAAAACATGAGAAATGCTCAAGCAAAATCAGTAAAACTTGAGCAGAGAGCAGGAGCACTTATCGCAGAAATCGATAAAGTCAAGAAACAACTTAAAACTCAAAATGATAAGCTTACAGAGTTTATGTCTAAGGATTTATCGAAAATGACAAAAGAGGAACTTGATAATATTGAAAGCCTTAAAAACAAATTAAGCCAAAATCTCAACATACTTGAGAAAAACTTGACAACACTTGCAGAAAATGTCAACTCCGTACTTGCAGATTTCAATAAGACAATTAAAGTGTTCAATTCTTCAAAAGATGAATACGCAAAAGCAAAAAAATCTTATGACGATCATATCAAGGGAGTGGAGCAAGAAAAGGTAGAGATTGAGAAAAAACTAAAATCACTTGAAAAAAATATAGATGGCAAACTACTCGAGGCATATAAAAAGCGTAGAGGAGAAAATATTTTCCCTATAGTCGTTGCTCTCAATGGCAACAGCTGTGGTGGCTGTCATGTGGAACTTCCGTTTGCAAATATCGTCAAACTCGATAGTGAAGGAATACTTATTTGCGAGCATTGCAGAAGAATAATCTATAAACCTTAAAAATAAAAACTGAAATCAAAGTTAACATATTTTCAATTTAACATAATGTAAAATTTTGTGCAGAAATATTGCTGCACAATTTTTATTTCGTTAAATGATTAAAATTGCTTTACATTATTTTAAATAATCTTTATAATTAAATCATAAAGAGTAGGCATTATGATTTTTAAAAAGTTTTTTAATAAAGATGCCGATAAAGTACAATATGTTGCTAATAAATTTAATCTGCCTTTGCAGATTGCTGACCTGATTTTGAGTAGAGGTATATCTACTGAAGAAGAAATAGAAGAATTTTTAGATCCTAAAACTTTGCATAATCCATTTTTGTTAAAAGGCATGCAAGGGCTTGTTGATAGGGTCAAAATTGCAAAGGAACTAGGCGACAAAGTGCTTATTTTCGGCGATTATGATGTTGATGGTGTGAGTGCGACTGCAATCATGCTTAAGACGCTTCAAAAATTTGGAATAAAAGCAGATTTCTATTTGCCAAATCGCTACATTGATGGATATGGGCTGACAAATGCGGTCATAGATAAGATCGCAAAAAAGTATAGTCCAAATCTTATTATTACAGTCGATTGTGGTATATCATGCTATCAAGAAGTCGACTATGCAAAGACACTTGGCATTGAAATAATCGTGACAGACCATCATGAAATACCTGAGATTTTGCCAGATACTATCGTTGTCAATGCAAAGATGCAAGATCAGCAGTATCCCTTTAGAGAACTTTGCGGAACAGGGGTTGCTTTTAAGTTTGCTCAAGCCCTGCTAGGAGAAAAGGAAGCAGAAGAATTTTTGCCAATCGCCGCAATTGCCACCATTGTTGACATTGTACCTCTCAAAAATGAAAATAGAACTATTGTTACAAGGGGACTAAAACTCTGTGACAAGTATTTGCCAATAGGTTTAAAGATAATGTTCAAAGAATATGACATCTCAACTCTAAAGCCAAATTCGACAGATATTTCATTTAAAATAGGGCCAAAATTAAATGCCTCAGGCAGAATGGGTGATGCGACAGACTCACTTAAGATCTATTTTGAGCAGGATCCTGTCAAGGTGCGAGCCTGTCTTGAGAAAATAAAACAGCATAATACTAAAAGACAGGAGATCTGTAATTCGATCTATGAAGACTGTGAAAAGGCGCTTGCTAAAACCGATATGAAAAGACAGCGTATTATATCTCTTGCTTCGAAAAAATGGGATAAGGGCGTGCTTGGTATAGTCTGCTCTAGGCTTGTAGAGAAATATCATAAGCCTGTCTTTCTATTTGCACAAGAAGGAGATATATTAAGCGGATCGGGCAGAAGTATAGATGATATAAATATTCACCAACTTCTGTCATCCTTGCAGGATATTTTGGAAACTTTTGGCGGACATTCAATGGCGGCAGGGTTATCGTTAAAACGAGAAAATTACCATACATTTGTAAATAAAATAAACGCCTTTGCCCTCAATAATATAAATGACGAAGTTTTTATTCCTATCAAATACTATGATCAAGATATTCAAGAAAAGGATATAACTCCAGAGTTTGTCAACAAACTTTCGCTTTTAGAGCCTTTTGGTTGTGAAAATCCAAGACCTAAATTTAAGATTACTTCTCAAAATGTTCAAATTTTTCCTATGAAGAAATATCCGCAACACGCACGCATTTTAATAGGCAATCTAGAGCTTACCTATTTCAATATGGCGAAGAATATTATTAAGATTTACTTTGCTAGAAATAAGTCCTTTATCTTTGAATTTCAAACGAGATCTTTGAAAGGTATTGTGGATGAATTTGACGGTGGCAGTTTTATAGTTGAAGATGCCTATAAAAAACTCAACTCAATAGAGATTAATCAGCTTGTCATAAAGGGCAATGGAAGTGCGCAGTACAATCTTTATCCAGAAAGCGAACTTTTGTCTTTTGTTAGTGGAACAAAGACCACTGTATTTGGCACTTGTTTTGTAACATATTCTTGTTTTGACTATGTTGAGTTTGCAAAAAACTTTTCAACAAGTGGCATCTATAACTTCAATATTTACAGTGACAGCGAGATAGGCTATAACAGTTTGCTTCTATCGCCGAAGGGAATAAATTGGGTGAAGAATTTTGACAAGATAGTATTTTTATCACCTGTTTGTGACCTAAACTTTGTATCTGCGATTAATCAAATTAGTGATGCGAAGATCTATCTTCCATTTGAAAAGAATGAAGATAAGCGAAAGTTTAGCGGTGTAGATTTGTCGCGTATAAGCTTCGGCCGGATATTTAAGGCATTATCTTATAAGAGTGGAAAAAGCGTCTATAATGTGTTTGATCTATATGACAGATGTGATTTTGGAAATTCAATATCTTTCTCTACATTCTATGTGGCACTTCTTGTATTTAACGAACTTAAACTTATAAAAATAGATGAGGGAGAGCAGGTAACAATTACAATCAATAAGGATAAGAAAAGCGAGTTAAATCTTTCAAAAATTTATAGACAAATTTTAGAGATAAAGGATGTCTTTAGGGAGGAGAAAAATGGCGGAACAGGAAACAATTAAAGAGATTAAAGACAAAATCTACCTAAATTATTCGCTTGATGATCGAGATAAAACAATCGTGGAAAAGTCTCTTGAAAGTGGCATCAATTTCGATCGAATAAAAACAATACTTGATTTGATTATACAGATAAGACTTGACAAAAGCTCGGTTTTAGGGTTTTTGGCTTATCAACATTACAAGGTTTTTTCTGATAAAAATGAAGAGATTTATAATCTCTTGAATGACGAAGAGAAGCAAATGTTTGCCGATTATAAAACAATTCGAGATATCTCGTCGCTAACCTTGAGTGAAGAAATAGATGATATTCGAAAGATGTTTATCATTATGGGGCAGGATCTGCGTGTGGTGATTATAAAACTTTGCGGAATTTATTACGATATCAAGACCCTCAATCTTCCGCTCAATGATGACGAGTGGCATTTTGTAAAGCAAGTCAAGGAAGTCCATGTGCCACTATGCGAAAGACTTGGGCTGGACAGTCTAAAACAAAATCTTGCAGATAATGTTGTTAGGCTTTCAAATCCAGACGAATATAAAAGGCTTTTACGCACTGTTGAAAGCAAAAAGGAAGAAAATGAGAAACAGCTCGAACTGACTCGTTCAAAACTCCAAGCAATACTTGATGATTTAAAGATAAATGGGGAGATAATTTGTCGAATCAAGCATATTTCTTCTATATTTAATAAACTCCATAATAAAAATGTAAGCATAGACAAAATCTATGATATTTTGGCAATGAGAGTTATTGTCGACACCGTTGATGAGTGCTATGCAATTCTTGGCAGAATTCACGCAATTTATAAGCCAATGATCGGCAGGGTAAAGGATTATATTGCAAACCCTAAGCCTAATGGCTATAAATCTCTGCATACCACCATAATTGTAGATAATCAGCATCCACTTGAAGTGCAGATAAGAACGCGTGAAATGCATAAGGAAGCAGAATACGGTGGAGTTTGTGCACACTGGTTATATAAGGAAAAGAAGGACAAGAAAAATGATTTTGACAACAGGCTTACATGGTTTAGGCAGATTATTGAAAATGCTAAGAATATGTCTAACGAAGACTTTATCGATACCTTGAAAAGCGAACTCTATAATGGGGTGATCGTAGTTCAGACTCCTAAAGGAAGGGTTATAGAATTTCCTGAAGGCTCGACGGTTATTGACTTTGCTTATGCAATACACACAGGTGTAGGCAATACCTGCGTTGGTGCCAAAATCAATGGCAAACTCAAGCCACTTACAACGACTTTATCGAATGGTGACATAGTCGAAATACTTACAAATGTCCACTCGAAAGGACCAAGCAGAGATTGGCTGAAGATAGTTAAGACAAGTGGCGCAAAAAGCAAAATTAAGTCTTTTTTCAAAAGTGAGCTTAAAGATGATAATGTTAAACTCGGAAAAAGTATGTTTAATCAAGCAGTGCAAGATAAGGGACTAATCCCTTCTCAGTTATTGACAGACTCGTACACTAAAGAGATTTTCAAAAGAATTAATGTTGATGATGTAGATGAAATGTATGCAGGAATCGGATCGGGTTCACTTTCGGCTAATAATGTTGTCAATAGATTTATAAACCTTCTCAATATCGATAAAAAGAAGATTGCAAAAATTGAAAATGTGGTACACTTAAAACGCAATAAAGAAGGTGTCCTTATCGATGGAGATAGTGGAATGCTTGTGCGATTTGCTGGTTGTTGCAATCCAATTGAAGGTGATGATATTGTAGGATATATCTCACGCGGAAAGGGTGTGGCGATACATAGAAAAAATTGTCCAAACCTTAATTATCTCGAGAAGGAGAGATTGCTTTCAGCAACATGGCAAATAAAGGAAAATACAACCTTTACTACAAATGTTAAAGTTATTGCAGAAAAGGCAAACAATAACATTGCCAAACTTACCACGCTTCTTACAGGACTAAAAACAATCATTAAAGGGTTTGATGCTAAAGATGTTGGTGACAATTTTGTGTGCACGCTTATCTTGGAAGTAAAAAATATTGACGAATTAAATTCTATAATCAATTCAATTAAAAATATGAAAAATGTGACAAATGTTTATAGGAGTGAATAGATGGTTAGCACAAATAGAGAAGAATATTTAATTGAACTGCAGGATTTAATTAAACTCTTTGGTTTAAAGGAAGATGAGATAAATGTCTACCATAATGAAAGCCAAATAGGAAACCGAATCAAAAATGATTTTGTAATAGAATATCAAAATCAAAAAATAGAAAAGAGCTATGAATATATAATCGATATGACCTTAAATGTTTTAAGGAACAAATCATATCGCAAGAGAATGGTTAAAAATCATCTTTATTTGATTTTAACAATTGTAACAAACAAGACTTTAGTGTGGGGATCTCTAACAGGTGTTCGTCCAACTAAATTTGCTCGCGACCTTATAATGAACAACGAAGTGCGTGAACATTTGATCGAAGAATGTTTGGAGCGAGAATATTATATGCAAAAATCTCGAGCAAAGCTTGTCAATATGATTTTAAAAAATCAAAAGTGTATAATAAGAAATGACAACCTTATTGACCTATATGTAAATATTCCAATTTGTCCTACGCGGTGCTTGTATTGTTCATTCATCTCTAGTGAAGAGAGCAGAGTTAAAGACCAAATTGAAAGTTATGTTGACAATCTTTTAAAAGAGATTGACGCGGTTAAAGATATAATCAAAAATAAAGCATATATTGTAAGAACGATATATATAGGTGGCGGAACTCCAAGCGTGCTTAGTGCAAGTTTGCTCGACAAACTTTTGTCTGCTCTCAATTTTCCAGTCAGTGAGTTCACTGTAGAATGTGGACGAGCGGATACTATAACTAGAGAAAAACTCTCAGTTTTAAAAAAACATAGAGTGACGCGTCTTTCAATCAATCCGCAAACTTTTTGTGAAGCAACGCTTAAACGTATAGGGCGAAAGCAGAAGAATAGTGAAGTGTTAAGTGCATACTCTCTTGCACTCGAATTTGGATTTAATGTCAATATGGATATAATTGCTGGCTTGCCGGGAGAAAAACTTGGGATTTTTAAAAGGACAGTAAATACTCTACTGGAACTCTATCCAGACAATATTACAGTGCATACGCTTTCAGTCAAAAATGGTGCTCTATTAAAAAATGATGTTTCATCGTTAAGCGAACGAGATATAGTAAAGATGATTGATTATGCTCAAAGCAAACTTATTGAAAATGGATATAAGCCATACTACCTTTATCGTCAAAAAAATCAATTAGGTGGACTTGAAAATGTTGGCTATTTTAGAGATGATAAAGTTTGCATTTTTAATATCGACAGTATGGAAGAAACAAACACTGTCATCGGTATTGGTGCGGGCGCTATCAGTAAAAGAGTGTTCAACATAGAAAATCGCATAGAAAGACTCCCTAATGTCAAATTTATAGGAGATTATATTTCACGAATAGATGAAATGATAGAAAAAAAGAAAAAATTCTTTGAATAGTAGAATAAAATTTTAAAATAAACTTTACAACTTTAATAAAATATGTTATATTTATTAAGTCGATAACCTTTTGCACAGTGAGAATGACACCTTCAGACACTTTGCTTTGCTTAAGGAGTAAAATATTAAATTGGAGGAAAGTATGGAAAAGAAAGAGATAATTGACAAGTTCAAACTCTCTGAAAATGATACAGGTTCTGTTCAAGTGCAAGTTGCACTTTTGACTGCAAGAATCAATCATCTTCAACAACATTTGAAAGACAATCCAAAAGACAATCACTCTAGAAGAGGTTTGCTTCAAATGGTTGGTAAGAGAAAGGGCTTCCTATTATATCTCAAAGAGAGAGATATTGAAGCTTACAGAAAACTTATCAAAGAACTTTCA
Organism: uncultured Clostridia bacterium; assembly: GCA_944349615.1. Taxonomy (GTDB): domain Bacteria; phylum Bacillota; class Clostridia; order Christensenellales; family UBA1242; genus Caccovivens. The sequence goes on along the minus strand of CALVNK010000007.1, from coordinate 19,024 downwards.
ATAAGAGAAGTTAAGTAAAAAAAACAAAAGGGGGAGAATGTTTTTATCAACCCCTTTTTTGTTTAAATACAAATCAAAATTTAAGGAGAATTTATGAAAGAAGACGCAAAAGTTTTTTCAATTGAAATTGGCGGAAAAAATGTGACTTTTGAAACAGGCAGACTATGCGAACAATCAAATGGAAGCTGTCTTGTAAGATGTGGCGATACAGTTGTTATGGTAAATGTCACAATGTCAAAAATGCCAAGACCGGGAATTGATTTCTTCCCACTTCAAGTCGATTATGAAGAAAAAATGTATTCAGTAGGAAAAATACCTGGAGGATTTAAGAAAAGAGAAGGAAAGCCATCAGATAAAGCTATTTTAACCTCTCGTCTTATTGACAGACCTCTTCGTCCACTTTTCCCAAAGGGATTTTATCACGATGTTTGCGTGATTGCAACAGCTCTATCTGTTGATCCTGATGTCGCACCAGAGCCACTTGCAATGCTTGGTTCTAGCTTTGCACTAACTATTTCGGATATTCCATTTAATGGTCCAACAGGTTCTGTTCAGGTTGGTCTTGTTGATGATAAGTTTATCATCAATCCAAATGCTGAAGAAAGAGAAAAATCACTCATTCACTTGACTGTTGCAGGAACAGCTGATGCTGTTTTGATGGTTGAAGCAGGGGCTAAAGAAGTTCCTGAAGAAAAGATGCTTGACGCTATCATGTTTGCTCATGAAGAAATCAAGAAGATTGTTACTTTCCAACTTGATGTTAAGAAACAAATTGGAAAACCTCTCAATGAACACCTCATTTATGAAATTGTTCCAGAAGAAATTGACAAAGCGGTACGCGAGTACGCAGACAGCAAACTTGACTATGCACTTGATACCTTTGATAGAGGAGAAAGACAGGCAAGACAAGATGAAGTTGACGCTGACGTTAAAGAGCATTTTGCAGAGATCTTCCCTGAACAAGAAAAGTTTATCGGTGATGTACTCTATAAAATGACAAAAGAGAAAGTCCGAGCAAGAATTCTTAATGAAGGTGTAAGACCTGACGGAAGAAAACTTACAGAAATCAGACCAATTTGGTGTGAAGTTGGCGTGCTTCCTAGAGTACACGGCAGTGCAATATTTACAAGAGGACAGACTCAGGTTATGACATCACTTACTCTTGGCACTGTTTCTGATATGCAAAAACTTGATGGACTTGACGATGAAGAAGTAAATCGCTATGTTCACCATTACAATATGCCAGCTTATGCAACAGGCGAGGCGAGAGGAATTAAGAGTCCAGGAAGACGAGAAATTGGACATGGAGCACTTGCTGAAAGAGCACTTGAGCCCGTAATACCATCAGAAGAAGAATTTCCTTATGCATTAAGACTTGTAAGTGAAGTATTGTCTTCAAATGGTTCATCATCTATGGCTTCTGTCTGTGGATCTACACTAGCACTTATGGATGGTGGTGTGCCAATCAAAAGACCGGTTGCAGGTATAGCAATGGGACTTATTAAAGACGATGCAAGCGGAAAAGTTGCAGTTTTAAGTGATATTCAAGGACTTGAAGATTTCCTTGGAGATATGGACTTTAAAGTTACAGGTACAACTGAGGGCGTAACTGCTATTCAAATGGATATAAAGATCAAGGGTATAGATAAAAATATCCTTACAACAGCTTTAAAGCAAGCAAGAGATGGTAGGCTATTTATCATGAATAAACTGCTTGCTGAAATTGACAAACCAAGACCACAACTTTCAAAATATGCACCTAAGATCATAACATTCAGTATTGATCCTGACAAAATAAAGGATGTTATCGGCTCTGGCGGAAAGATGATCAATAAGATTATCGATGAAACAGGTGTTAAGATTGACATCAATGATGACGGACAAGTATTCATTGCTTGTCAAGATATTGAAAATGCTGAAAAAGCAAAGAAAATCATTCTTGGCATTGTAGAAGAAGTTGAAATCGGCGATGTGTACGATGCAAAAGTTGTTCGTATAATGAATTTTGGTGTATTTGTTGAATTTGGTGGAAATAAGGAAGGGATGATCCATATTTCTAAACTTTCAAACAAGAGAATTAAGACACCAGAAGAAGTAGTTAAAATCGGTGACGAGGTTGAGGTTGAAGTAATCAAAATTGATGAAAAGGGCAGAATTGACCTTAAGAGAATACTTCCAAAAGAAGAAAAGAGTGAAAATAAATAAAGTTTTTTCTCTTTAAATTAGGCTTGATAAAATTATTAAATTCTATCGTAAATTAACACTAGTATGCATTGCATACTAGTGTTGTTTATTTCGACATTAATGTATTATATATAGGGCTATTATGTAATGTTTTAATAACTAAATTGGCATGAAAAGAATTTTAAATAAAATCATTTAACCTTATCTTTTTATCTTTTAAAATATGCTTTATAGCATATAGCAATTTTTGAATTTCACTAAAAGTGTTGAAATATGATATTGAAACTCGCAAAGCACCTTGACCTATTGTGCCAAGTGCTTTATGTTTTATTGGGGCACAGTGGTATCCACCACGAACGCAAATATCATATTTTTCGTTTAATATATTTGCGATTTCATTTGAATCTATATTTGCTATATTAAATGCTATTACGCCATAACTATTTTCAGGTTGTGTATAGCAGTGAACATTGAGTTTATTTAGTTCAAAATTAAGATATGTTGTCAGGTCGTCTATTTTATTTTGTATTTCTTTAAAGTTTTTCTCAACAAAATTAATGCCAGCGCCAAGACCTATAATGAGCGGAGAAGATATTGTGCCGACTTCTAGCTTTTCTGGAAGAAATTCTGGCTGAACAAGTTCTAAACTATTTGTGCCTGTTCCGCCAAATAAAATAGGATTTGGAGTAAAAGAATCATTCATTATGAGAGCGCCAATACTTTGTGGCGAATAAAAACCTTTATGACCTGCTATTGTTATAAAATCTATATTATCCTTCTTCATATCTAACTTTATATGACCACAGCTTTGCGCACAATCGACAAGGAATATCAAGCCATGATCTTTGCAATATTTTCCAATGGAATTGATATCGGCTATAGCCCCGTTGACATTAGATATATGATTGCATATCACCATGTAAGTATTTGGTTTTATCTCTCTTTTAATATCTTCAAGGCTAATTCCTTTGCTGTCAGATTGAAAAGCTATAGAATAATTCACGCTTCCTTTGTCACTTAGATGTTGTAAAGGTCTTAAGACGGAATTGTGCTCATTTTCGGTGCATACAATATGTCCGCCATTCTTTTCACATCCTAAAATTGCCATATTTAATGCTTGAGAGCAGTTTTGTGTGAAGATCACTCTATCAATATTGCCATTATTGTAGTGCTGAGAAAGCATTTGCCTTACTTCTGTGATTTTTAAGGCAGTTTTGATACTTGCCTTGTGACCGCTTCTTCCGGGATTTGCGGTATAATTCAAAAGACTATCGTTTACTGCTTTAATCACTTCTTTAGGCTTTACAAATGTACTTGCACTGTTATCAAGATAAACCATTTTTGTCAACTTTCCTTTATATAAACAATATAGTGTTTATGAGGGAAAATTGTGCATAAAAGGAGAAAGGTATATGTCATATATTTTAGGAGTATTTACTTCAAGAAATGAAACTCTATATTTCTTCAATATGCTAAAGAAAAATGGTTGTTTTTGTGATATCATTTCAACACCCAACGACTTAGGAAAAACCTGTGGTATTAGTGTAAGATTTAGAGAAAATTGTTTAACTCTTGCGCGTACACTTATGCAAAGTCAACCCTTTAGAACTTTTTTTGGTTTTTTCAAAGTGAGTGTAATCCATGGAAAACAATTGATTTCACGTATTTAGGCATAAAAATGAAACTGAAATGTTGTGTATAAATAAATTTAAAGTGTATTGGTGATGCACAAGATGCGCAAAATGTATTATTAATAAAATATTAAATAAAATATATTTATGAAATATTTTTATTCAATCACTTCTCTTTTGCTTTTGGCAGTCGTGCTTTCATTTTTAGTAGGCTGTTTTAATGCCTATTTTTATCCTATGAAATATAGCGAAACGATTGAAAAAGTTGCACAAGAATATCAAATTTCGGCGTCGCTTATAGCCTCAGTTGCGAATGCAGAGAGTGGTTTTAAAGAAAATGCAATTTCAAATAAAGGCGCAATCGGAATAATGCAAATCATGCCTGATACGGCAAAATGGCTCGCCGAAAAAATGCATATAGAATATAGTGAAGATATGCTTAAGGACGCCGAATACAACATTCAAATAGGGGCTTTTTATCTTGCATATTTAAAGCAGATTTTTTCCAATCAACAGGTGGTACTTTGTGCTTACAACGCAGGCATAGGTAATGTTAGGCAGTGGCTTAAAGACGAAAGATACTCGGCTGATGGTCAGTCTTTAAAGGAAATTCCTTTTAAAGAAACAAAAATCTATGTAAACAGAGTATTAAAAAATAACTATTATTATAAAAATAAATATAAATAAATATAAAAAACAAATTTGAATTGACTTATTTTGGAAATTGTGATAATTTTGTATTAGTTAGATTTTTAAGTAAAGGAGATTTAATATGGCTGAACAAAATATATCCAACAATGAAGTAGATATTAGAAAAAATAAAATTGAAGAACTTAAGAAAATGGGTGAAATTCCATATAAGGAAAAATTTGAGCGCACTTGTACAATTGCTGAGGCACGAGAAAGTGTTGGCAAGCGTGTAAAAATTGCAGGGAGAATAATTTTTAAAAGAGTTATGGGCAAATTTGGATTTATTCAAATTCGCGATTTTTTTGCAAAAATACAGGTTTCAGTAGGCAGAAATGAATTAAGCGAAGAAGATTATGATTTCTACAAGAAGATGATTGACATTGCTGATTTTGTAGGGGTGGAAGGCGAAGTTTATATCACTCAAACAGGGGAAGTGACTGTTAAAGCGGAAAAGGTTACACTTTTATCTAAAACATTGCGTCCACTGCCAGAAAAATTTCATGGACTAAATGATACCGAAACAATCTATAGGCAAAGATATCTTGATCTCATCACCAATGAGCAGTCAAGAAAGGTGTTTTTAACTCGAAGTAAAGTTGAGTCATTTATTAGACGTTATCTTGAAGATAATGGCTTTATAGAGGTTGAAACACCTGTCCTTCAAACAAGCGTGTCTGGTGCAAGCGCTAAACCTTTTTACACTCATCACAATGCACTTGATATAGAGTGTAATTTGAGAATTGCAAAAGAAACTTGGCTTAAGCAATGCATTTGTGCGGGTATAGATAGGGTTTATGAACTTGGCAAAGATTTTAGAAATGAGGGTATGGATACAACTCACTTGCAGGAATTTACGCAAGTTGAATGGTATGCTTCATATTGGAATTTTGAGGATAATCTAAAATTTTTCCACACAATGATAATTAAACTTTTAAAAGAATGTATTGGAACAACAAAAGTTCAATGCAAGGGTAAAGAAATTGACTTTGATAGCGAGTGGCCTAGAATTAATTATGTGGAAAGATTGCGTGAGATTTTAGGATTTGATTTTCTTAGAGAAACAGACTTAGAAGAATTTAAAAGAAAAGTTGTAGAAAAGTGCTTGTTTACTTATGGCGATCTTGAAGAATGTAAGAGTGTAAGAACGCTTATTGATTATATTTATAAACGCAAGATCAGGGCTGAAATTTTTGAGCCAACAATCATTTATAATTATCCAGCCGTTCTTATGCCGCTAGCAAGAAGAAATGATAAAGATGATAGAATTGTCGATGCTTTCCAGGTTGTTGCTGACGGAGCAGAACTTGTAAAGGCTTATTCAGAACTTGTTGATCCTTTTGTTCAAAGAAAATTGCTTGAGGAGCAACTTGAAGAAAAGGCTCAAGGTGATGAAGAAACGATGGATGTTGATGAAGATTTCCTTCTAAGTATGGAACATGGAATGCCACCAATTTCTGGACTTGGTTTTGGAATTGACAGGTTTGTACAGTTTATATTTGATCTTCCAAATATTAGAGATACTGTATTATTCCCTTTAATGAGATGATTGTGGAGAAAAAATGTCACAAAGGAAAGAAAAGATAACAAACATCAATACTATAAGTGCAAATATAGACGCAACTAAAGATGTAAGTTTTGATAATGCGAAAACGTGTAGTGATAACAAAACTCTATTAATTAAATCTAATTTGGATGAACTTTATGCAGAGCCTAAATGTGAACTCAATTATCGCTCGCCTTACGAGCTTTTAGTAGCAGTTATATTATCGGCACAGTGTACAGACAAAAGGGTGAACATTGTTTGTAGTGAGCTGTTTAAAAAATATAATACGCCTCAATCAATGTTGACCTTAACTCAAGAAGAACTTGAAAAGAAAATTCATTCATGCGGATTTTATCATAATAAGGCGAAAAATATTTTGTCAATGTCTAAGCAGTTGATTAATGAATATGGCGGACAAGTCCCTGAAAGTTTAGATAAGCTTCAAAGATTGGCTGGAGTAGGGCGTAAAACGGCAAATGTTGTATATTCAGAGGCTTTTAAAGGAAACGCAATTGCAGTCGATACTCATGTACTTAGAGTATCAAACAGACTAGGACTTTGTAAAACCGATAATCCGCTTAAATGTGAACAAGCTCTTATGAGCACGTTTGATGAAAAGGATTGGGGAAAGCTCCATCTGCAACTTGTTCATTTTGGGCGTTATATTTGCAAGGCACAAAAACCACAATGCGAAAATTGCAAATTGTCAAGCATTTGCGACTATTATGTACATATTAGACACAATATATAGTATTAAATACAAAAAGTTCAAATAGTTAATAGGAGTACAAAAAAGTGTTTTTAGATCGGGTAAAGATTTTAATTAAGGCTGGAAATGGCGGAAATGGTTCGACATCTTTTTTGCGTAATGCGATGACGGCTAAAGGCGGTCCAGACGGTGGAGAAGGTGGAAAAGGTGGAGATGTTATCTTTATTGCTTCTAAAAACTTGAATTCTTTGATAGATTTTAGATATCATAAGAAATTTTTTGCTGAGAATGGAGAGAATGGATCTAAGCGTTTAAGAACAGGTGCAAATGGTAAAGATGTTGAGATAAAAGTACCATGCGGAACAGTTATTTATGATGCACAAACAAATAAAGTCATTGCTGATTTATTTAAGGATGGGGATAGATTTATAGCCTTAAAGGGGGGCAATGGTGGACATGGTAATGCCTATTATAAATCTTCTATTAAGCAAGCGCCACATTATTCACAAACTGGTGAGCAGACAACGCAAAAAGAGGTCTTGCTTGAGTTAAAGACAATAGCTGATGTTGGTCTTGTAGGTTTTCCTAATGCTGGTAAGTCTACATTATTATCTATCATATCAAACGCAAATCCAAAGATTGCAAATTATCCATTTACAACTCTTTATCCTAATCTTGGTGTTTGCTATCAAAAAGGGCAAAGTTTTGTGGTAGCAGATATTCCCGGTTTAATAGAAGGTGCAAGTGAGGGGCAAGGGCTTGGACATTATTTTTTGCGCCATGTTGAAAGAGTGCGTTTAATATTGCATTTAGTGGATATTTCGCAAAGTGATGGTAGAGATTTTATAGAAGATTACAAGACTATTAATGGAGAACTTGAAAAATTTAGTCAAGAATTGATCAAAATTCCTCAACTTGTCGTATTCACTAAAATTGATCTTTTAGATAAGGGCTTAAAAAAACAAAGAATAGATAGATTTAAAAAAGAAATAAATTTACCTTTTATTGAAATAAGTGCACTTTTAAATGTCGGTATAGAAAATTTAAAGGATAAGACAATTGAATATTTAAGTAAAATACCGCCAAAACCGCCTATTGAAATAGAAGAGTTTGATTTTGACAGTAGAGATATAGAAACAATCACGATAACAAGAGATGATGAAGGGGCATTTATCTTAAGTGGCGGAAAAATTGACAATTTTATTCGCGGTGTTGTTCTTTCAGATACTCGCTCATTTGCATATTTTCAGAAGCGATTGCAGGATATGGGTATTATTGATATGCTGAAAGAAAGGGGATTGAAAACGGGAAGTATTGTCAAAATTAAAGATATTATATTTGAATATTCTGAATAAAGATAATTATGAAAAATAATGTTTTTAGAATTATAGTTATTTTCTAATAACTATAAAATACATTTAGTATTATAAATTAAAGGAGAGTTTATGTTGACAACTAAACAAAGGGCACAGCTACGAGGGCTTGGAAATGCTCTTGAGCCATGTATGCAGATTGGAAAAGATGGTTTAAGCGAAAATTCTTTTGTAGCTATTGATGGCTTATTAGAAGCTCGAGAACTTATCAAAATTAAAGTTCTAAAAAATAGTGAATTTGATGCCAAAGCCATAATGGAAATGATTTGCGCAAAGATGCAAGCACAGCCTGTTCAAGTGATAGGAAGCACTGTGATAATCTACCGAAAATCATCTAAAAAAGATTTCAAACATATTGAATTGTTGTAACAATATTTTTTCATTTCTTTTTAATCTACCATTTAAATCTCAAGCAAAAATTTACCTATCTGCAAGATTGAAAATTTATTTTTGGTTTTATTTTTAATATTTTTTATTAGCAAGTTTTATTGGTTTTGTTTAACAAAGTTGCAAGAATTTTAAAAGAAATTTTTTGCAACATTTTTATTGTACTTTGGGTTAATGTAGGATATGAGAGCTAGTAACAACAAAATCGTGGCTATAATACAGTAATATAAATTTATTTGCACAAAAAAACTAGTTATGAAGATTATGATTGCTGAAATTAAGTAGCCTTTTGCTCTAGATTTATTTAAAGAATATGCAAGGAGATCTTTGAAGGTCTGCTTGCCTTTTTTATAAAATTTATGAGTAATCATAGGATAAAAATCAAACTCTTTATATATAGATGAGTAGCATTCATATCTATTTAAAAGAAAGATTTCATTATTGTAACTTTGCAGGATGGCATTACAAGATGAGTCATAATCATAGCAGATAATCATGAGTTTATCAAATTGTACATTTTTAAATTTTTTCATGATATTCACTATCGCTGGAGCGTTTATTGTGTCGAGAGATGGCGCTAGGTATACTATTAGATTTTCCTGTTCGCTTTTTATTTTTATAAATTCTTTCTTTTTCTCAATTTTACCAAATCGTGTTGAAAAAAGATTTAATAAAAAATCTATATAATTTGAGTTTATTAATGAAAAGTACATATCATCTGCATCTTCTTTTTCTTTTAATTTCAAATAAGATGAATAGCTTTTCTTTCTTGTTAGCAAAAATGTTCCTACTTCTATAACTAGGGTAATGATAAATGCTGAAAGAAGTATTTGCCATAATTCTTTCAAGAAAAATCTAAGCCAAATAAACGCGATAAAGAATATAAGAGAGCATTTGATAAATTGTTGAAACAAAAATAAAAATTTCTTCATATAAAATTTATTGACATTTTTTATTAATTTAGACATTTGTTTGACTTTGCTAGGTTAAAAATATTATAATGATTAAAAGAAATATATTGTTAAGGGGAAGAGCGTGGAAGAAAAGATTTTACATTTATATAATTATCTACTTGAAAGAAAATATAAGGATGTTGCAGTTTATGATATATCTAATGAGAAACAGGACTTCGACTTTTTATTTATAACTTCTTGTCCTGATGAAATGACAAATAAAAGGATAGCAAAATCCATAGTTGAGGAATTTGAACTTGAGCAAATGCCAGAGGGTTATAATAAGGGCGAGTGGATAATTTTTGATCTTGACGATATTATTATTCACTGTTTCACAATAAGGGCAAGAGAAAAATACAATTTAGATAAATTATGGCAATCAAAAAAGGTTGAACTTGCAAAGAAAAAAAACAAAAACTCCAATTGATCAACTAGATAAAACGAAAGCTAAATATGGCGAGGTAAAAATGATTAAAGTATGCTTTGTTTGCACTGGAAATACATGCCGATCTATCATGGCAGAAAGGCTTATGAAAAAAAATCTCAAAGACAGGAAAATAAAAGATATCTCGGTTAGTTCCAAAGGGTTAAACGCAAATGGAGAAAATATAACAGAAAATGCTAAAAATGCGTTAAAGTTTTTTAAGGCCAATGCAAAGGATAGAAAATCTATTAAACTTAAAAAAATTGACAATAATATACTATATGTCACTATGACAGAAGAGCAGAAAAATCAAATCAAATCAAATAAGGTCATTTCATTTAAAGCGCTTATCGGCAAGGAAATTCTTGATCCGTATGGACAAGGCGAAGAGGTGTACTTACAAACTTGTAATGATTTAATTGATGGAATTAATGTCCTAATTGATAAATTAATTAAATGGAGATAGTTTATGATAATTTTAGCAAGTGATCATGCTGGTTTTATACTCAAAGAAGAAATCAAGAAATTCTTCAACAAGGAAAATATTATTGCAATTGATGTAGGATGCTATAGTAGAGAACAGCTTGATGATTATCCTGATTTTGCTAAGTCAGCAAACCAAAAGGTTATTGAAGATGATCGAAATGTAGGAATTTATATTTGTGGAACAGGAATTGGAATGAGTATTGTAGCCAATCGAAATCCTAAAATAAGAGCTGCACTGTGTATGAATGAGCAGTTTGCTTCTTTAGCTCGCAGACATAATGATGCAAATGTTCTATGTTTGCCGGGACGATTTATTAATAAAAGAAAAGCGATAAAAATAGTTAAAGTTTTCTTGACAACAGACTTTGAGGGCGGAAGACACGCAAGAAGAATAAAAAAATATTGAGGTGAAAATGATTAATATAATAGTGCCAATTGAAAACAATGCAAAGAACTATCGAAAAATACTCTCGGACCTATCGGGGAATGATGAGATAAACGTATATGTTGGTGTAGTACAAAATCAGTTGCAATATGTACAAGATTTAGAAAGTGAAAATATAAATATTATTGAATATTTAGATGGAGCTAATAGAGAAGAAATAATCAATGCACTTTCAAGATTTATTCCTGCTGGGGAACTGGTTATTATGCGACGACCAATCTCTGCAATAGAATTAGATCGTTTTCTTAATTCTAAATATGATATCACTGTTTGCCAAAACAAAAATAATGGTTTTAAAAAAATCTTTGTAATGCTTTGGCAGAAATTGTTAAAAATGTGTTTAGGAGTAAAACTATATGCTGGTGACACATCAGTGATTGATTTTAAAGAGGATGTTGCTTCAGTGGTGTTGCAGTCTTCTAACTTAAGTTATTCAAGCCGAGTGGATCGCTGGCATGGAGTGAGTCTGGGTAATGTCGAGGTTAGCGGGAACCCTGTTAAGACAAGCATTGATAAAAAAACGAATATTAAATATTTGCTTTTTGCAATACTGGCACTTGTGATTGGAGTGGCTGTTACAACGGTAGTCAGTTTGTTTGTAAATGTCAGTATTGTTATAGGTTTACTATTATTTTGCTTAGATGCAATTATGTTTGCTATATTCTTATTGCTAGTAATTGTCATCATGTTTAATTGTATAGTTGGGAAAAAACATTTCAGCATAGCAACCGAATATGTACCTGAAGACGAAGAAGAAATTTATCAAGTTAATGGAATTGAAGATGACGAAAGTTATGAAGATTATGATGAAGAACTAGATGAAGATATAGACGAAACAGATGAAGAAGACGAATAAATTTTAGATTATTTGATTATTGCGATTTCTAAAGTCAATAATAATGCTGTAAATAATATGTAAATTTAAAACCAAATTTTTGTAACAAAAGCAAGTCTTATTTAAACTAGATAAGTGACAAAAATGCTAAAACATTTGTTTTTGGTAAATGATGATATAGGGAGGGGGATAATGAAAAAAGTAAAAATTGGTATTAACGGCTTTGGTAGAATTGGCAGACTTGTATTAAGAGTGTGCGCTAAACGCAAAGATGTGGAGGTTGTTGCGATCAATGACCCTTTCATGGATTTAGATTATGCAAAATATCTCTTTACGCATGACACTATTCATGGCAAATTTGATGGCACTTGTGAAGTTAAGGAAAACAAACTGTATGTAGATGGTTTGCCTATAGAATTTTATACAGAAAAAGAGCCAGATTTAATTCCTTGGAAGAATCAAGATGTTGATGTGGTAATTGAATCAACTGGTAAATTTACAAAATATGAAGATGCCGTAAAACACTTAAGCGGCGGAGCAAAAAAAGTCATCGTGTCCGCTCCTGGCAAAAATATGCCTATGTTTGTAATGGGGGTTAATAATGACGATTATTCAGACGAAATGAAAGTTGTTTCAAATGCATCTTGTACTACAAACTGTTTAGCTCCACTTGCTAAGGTAATAAATGACGCTTTTGGAATAGAAGAAGGGTTGATGACTACAGTGCATTCTGTCACTGCAACTCAACTTACAGTCGATGGACCGACTAAAAAAGATTGGCGAGGTGGTAGAGCTGCATCTTATAATATAATACCATCTTCAACAGGTGCTGCTAAGGCGGTAGGAGAAGTTATCCCTACATTAAAGGGTAAATTAACAGGCATGAGTATGCGAGTACCTACTCTTAATGTATCTGTTGTTGATCTTACCGTAAAACTAAAAAAGCCGACATCTTATGAAGAAATTGTAGAAACAATTAAAAAGGCTTGCGATGGCAATATGAAGGGAATTATGGGCTGGACTGATGATGCTGTCGTATCATCTGACTTTATTGGTGATCCTAGGACATCAATTTTTGATGTTAATGCAGGAATTATGTTAAGCCCTACATTTGTAAAATTGATTGCATGGTATGACAATGAATGGGGCTATTCAAATAAGACTGTTGATCTCGCGGTTTATATTACCAATAGATAAATCAAAATTTTTGATATTATATATTTGTGTATAAAGTCTTAGGTAACATAAATAAAAGCATAGAAGGCTAAATTTAAATTGTGTATGTAAAAAAAACTTAAAAGTACAAGTTTTAATTATTATTTAAAATATTAAAAATTTTATTTAAACTTGACTTTGATTAATCTTAATAAACATAAATTGTATGTAGTCTAATATACAACATACTATATAAGGGAATTAGAATGGAAAACAATAATCTTAATGAAAAGAAAAATGATAATGAAAAAAGAAAAATCAGAATGAAAACATCTGGTTTTTCTTTCTCAAGTTTTATATCACTTATTGCATATATTGGTATTGGTTGTATAGCAATTGCTCTTTTATTTACATTGATTTTCAAAAACGATTCAACCGTTGCCAGTGCTTTTAGAACTGTTGGAGAGGTCATTGCATATTTAATAAGCATTATTCTTGCATATTCTTGGGTAAAAAATCATAAGCAAATCGGATGGATAGTTTGCTATGTTATTTTTGTAGTTACAATTGTAATTTTGTTCATTTTAACAATTTAATTATTCCATTACACAATTTAAATATCTTTCTTATTATTAAGCTGATAGTATTTTCAAATTTCCATAAATAAAAATTTTGCTTATGGGGTGTTTAATAAGCAAAAGATTTAATAGCATAAACCTATGAGGAATTTTTTAGTTACTGCAATATTGGTTATATTAATGATTATCACAGCAATACTACACGATGTATGGCAGGGTTTTTCTTATTTTACAATATCATTTGCTTTAGTATTAGCCGTATTTTGGGCTATTATGTTTATATTGAACTATATCAATGATTATGTGAAAAACTTTGAGCAAGATTTTAAAATGTATTGTATTGAATTGATCAATAGTTCCTCTTTAACTATGGAAGATATTGAGAGAGATAGAAATATGTATATTAAAGGATATAAAAAGACAATTTTAAAATATAAAGTAATAGACATTGTAAAAATTCTAGTAGTTATAGTTATCGCTTTAACTTGCATTTATGCATATTTCATTTAATTATTAATTTGATATATTTTATTTTAAACATTTCATACTTGAATAAAGTTTAAATTGTTACTTTAAATTCTGATAAGATGTTTATCTGCTATTTCAATTGTTAGGTAAATTTTATTTTCGTATAGAAATTATCTTTATAAAGATATATTGTTTATTCTATTCTTCAATATTCTATGTATTGTACGAAATTACTCCCTTTTTTTAGTTGATTAAAATTTTAGATTGTGCTATTATTAATCCTGCAATGATTTAAATAGAAATATTTAGATTACATAATTAAAGGAGATAAAGAAAATGTACAATTTTGAGAAAAAAGAAAAACAAGGCATATTAAAAATCACTGCTAATAGTGAACAGTGGAATAATGCTGTAGAAAGGGCTTATGAAGCAAACAAAGGCAAGTTCAACATTCAGGGATTTAGAAAAGGTAAAGCACCTAGAAGAGTAATTGAACAAAATTATGGAGATACTATATTCTTTGATGATGCTTTCAACGACATAATATCTCAAGAATACAATCAATTTTTAAATGAGAATACCGATATTATTCCTGTAGGTCAACCAAAAGTTGAAATGAATTCTTTTACTGTAGATCAAGGACTTCAAGCTACATTGACATTTGATATGCTTCCAGAGTTTAAATTGCCTGACTTTAAAACTATTAAGGTTAAAAAGGGTAAAGTAGAAATTACTGAAAAGCAGATTGAAGATGAAATAGAGCGTGAAAGAGTGAGTCATGCAAGATATGTTGAGGAAGATAAAGCCGTTGAAAATGGAGATTTTGCAACTATTGATTTTGAAGGTAGTGTAGATGGCGAAAAATTTGAGGGTGGCTCTGCTAATGATTATAGAATAGAGATTGGCTCTCATACTTTTATTGATGGCTTCGAAGATCAAATAATTGGTATGAAAAAGGGTGATGAAAAAGATATTAATGTAACATTCCCTGACAACTACCCAGCAGAAAATTTGAAATCTAAGCCCGCTGTTTTCAAGACAACTCTTAAGAAAGTTGAAAAGAAGGTTTTGCCTGAAATAAATGATAAGTATATTGCAGATACTACAGAGTATGAAACTGTTGAAGAATACAAGAAAGCGATGAAACAGAATCTTGAAAACATTGAAAAAGAAAAGGTTGAGCGTGAATTTGAGGTTAAGGTCTTAGACGAAATCGCTGAAAAATCTAATATTGAACTACCTGCATCAATGATCGATCATGAAGTAGAGCATATGGTAGAAGATTTTGAACATAGACTATCTCATCAAGGAATGACAATGGCTGGATATTTGGAATATCTTGGCAAAACTGTTGATCAATTTAAAGAAGAAAGACGCGAAGATGCAGAAAAAAATATTAAGACAAGGTTGGTATTGCAAAAAATAATCTCTGAAAATAAGATAAGTGTAAGCGAAGAGGATCTTAATGACACACTTGCAGAATATGCAACTCGATATAATATGTCAATGGAAGAATTTAAGAAAGCTTTGACTCCAAACGACTTTGCTTATTTTGAAAACAACGCTATTATGACAAAAGTCATCAATTTTATTAAGTCTAAAATTGCTTAATTAGGATACAATTATATTGTTGCATTGTTGGTTTATCTTGAGAAAGTATTATCTTTTAATTAGAAAAAGGACTTTAATTATTTAAAAGATATCAAAAACAAATAAAAATTTTCGAATTATATAGATTTAAAATTTTTGCAAGAATAAGATAAATTTTGATTTGGCAAAATAGTTTAAAGATAAGTAGAATGTGGTTATTTTTACAAAATCATAATTTAATGAGTAAAAAATAAAATAAGAAATAAGGGGGGGGGAATCTATGTTGATACCTATGGTTGTGGATCAAACGGGCAATTCCGAAAGATCTTATGATATCTATTCAAGGTTATTAGAGGATAGAATAATCTTTTTAAATGGAGAGATAGATGACAACGTTGCAAACATTGTTGTGGCTCAACTTATCTATCTAGAAGGCAAAAATCCTGATAAAGATGTTTTTATATATATCAATAGTCCCGGCGGAAGCGTATCTGCA
The DNA here is from genome assembly GCA_944349615.1 of uncultured Clostridia bacterium. GTDB lineage: Bacteria > Bacillota > Clostridia > Christensenellales > UBA1242 > Caccovivens. The sequence continues at coordinate 3,077 of CALVNK010000007.1, read as the reverse complement.
GGGCTTGCAATATATGATACAATGAAATATATTAAGTGTGATGTTTCGACGATTTGTGTAGGTAGAGCGGCTTCAATGGGGGCATTTTTGCTTGCAGGAGGAACAAAAGGCAAGAGATTTGCTTTGCCAAACAGTGAGGTAATGATACATCAACCTTTGGGAGGAGCGCAAGGCCAAGTCAGCGATATTCAAATACAAGCAAATCATATTCAATATATAAAGGATAGGATGAACAGCATTTTAAGTGAAAATACAGGAAAACCGCTTGAGATTGTCGAGAGGGATACAGATAGAGATAATTACATGACTGCAGAAGAAGCTAAGGAGTATGGTATTATAGATGAAATCTTTGTTTCTAGAAAAAAGAATAATAACTAGGAGGGATAATGTCTGAAAAAGAATGCAAGTGCAGTTTTTGTGGAAAAAGTCAAGAAGAAGCAAACAAAATGATAGCAAGTCCAAACGGCGAGGCTTTTATTTGTGATGAGTGTATAGAGATTTGCAAGGATATTGTAATTGAATATACTCCAAAATCAAAATTTGAAAAAATTGAATTGCCGGCGCCCAGTGAGATTAAGGCAAAACTTGATGATTACATTATCGGTCAAGACGAGGCAAAAAAGGTGCTTTCTGTTGCTGTTTATAATCATTATAAAAGACTGAATTATAACTTAACTAGAATTGATGATGAAATAAACGAGGTAGAACTTGAAAAAAGCAATATACTTATGATTGGTCCTACAGGAAGTGGTAAAACATTGCTTGCTAAGACTCTAGCAAAGATTTTGCAAGTTCCTTTTGCAGCTGCTGATGCGACTACTTTGACTGAAGCTGGTTATGTTGGAGAAGATGTTGAAAATATATTGTTAAAACTTATCCAAAACGCGAACTATGATATAGAGAAAGCTCAAAGAGGTATTATTTATATTGACGAGATTGATAAGATAGCAAGAAAAACAGGGAACGTTTCAATCACTCGTGATGTGTCAGGGGAAGGCGTTCAGCAAGCCCTTTTAAAAATACTTGAAAGCACTATTGCTTCAGTTCCACCTCAAGGTGGACGCAAACATCCAAACCAAGAAATGTTGCAAATTGATACAACCAATATTTTGTTTATTTGTGGCGGAGCATTTGTCCAATTAAACGATATCATCAAGGCGAGAAAAAATAATACAACTTTAGGATTTAATGCAGATATTAAAACACAAGAGGAAGAGAAAGAGTCCAACAATTTAAAAGATGTTCAGCCTGACGATTTAGTAAAATTTGGTTTAATCCCTGAATTTATTGGTAGACTGCCTATTGTAGTAGGACTAGATGAACTCAATCAAGAGGCTCTATCAAAAATTTTAACCGAACCCAAAAATTCAATCATTAAACAGTATAAACTTATGTTTAGAATGGATGGTATAGATATAGAATTTTCGCAAGAAGCAGTAAATGCAATAGCCAAAAAGGCTATTGAACTTAAAACAGGTGCAAGGGGACTTCGCACTATAATCGAACAAAAAATGACAAAATTAATGTATGAAGCGCCAAGTATAAAAGATATAGATAAAATTATTGTAACAGACCAATTTATTGAATTTGAAAATGCTCAACCAGAAATTATAAAGAAGCATAATAATGATCAAAAACAAGTTTGTTAAAACGGAAAATTGATTAATTCAATATCGAAATTACATCTAAAATTGATTATATTATACCAAATTTAGATGTGATTTTTTTAATAAAAATTACACAAAATAAGGGATGAGTATTCTGCAAAAATCGACATTTTTCGACAAAAACTAAGTTTAAAACCAAAATCTAGCCCATCTTAATCAGAAATGAGCGCAAAATTATGTTGAAAATGGAAGTGATGAAAAAGTAAGGATAAATCAAACTGATGGTCAATACTCCTTCACAATGCCAGCAAGCGATGTGACAATATCAGTTGAAAGCCAGACACTTACTAGAATAACTGATTATACAATTGCAACGACATTAATTACAGGTTATACTGGATCTGAAACTGAAGTTGTTATGCTATCTTCATATTATTCATATCAACAAGAAACTAGGAATACATTAAGATTTGAAAATATGGGTGAATTTACCAGTTATATCGAGCAAACTGGTGGTGCTAACATAGCTGGTGGACATTTCACATACAAAACAGCATATTCACAGGATTATTCAGATGTAGTCAAGGATGCCATGGCATGGATGGGTGAAGCCATGACATACACAGAAGACCAATTTCCTCTTTTAATCAATTTGCCAACTGAATATTCTATATCGTTAGAAGATCAAAAAACCCTTTCAGAAGATAGTTTGTTCTATGGTATAATAGGACCATTTACTTCATTGGGCGTTAATACAATATTATCATTTACTGTCCAAATTGTGAATGATGAACCTGTTGACATCAACGTGTCTGGTGGCTCAATTCTAGATGATATTATGGCTGGTGAAGAATCCGAAGTTTTCAACATGCTTCCAATTGCTTTTTCAAATATTAAATATGGAAGCACTATAGCATGTGTAGGCGAAGGGATAAACCTTTCAACAATTGATGGTGCGGCATTTAGCAATAATACAAATATAACACAGGTTACTATACCTGAGGGATTTACAACAATCGACTATAGTGCATTTGAAAATTGTACAAATTAGTCTAGCGTTTCAATTCCATCAAGTATAACCTACATTGATGATAGTGCATTCAATAATTGTACAAGTTTAAATTATAATGAAAACAACAATGGCAAATATTTAGGCAACACTTCAAATCCTTATTTGGTTTTAGTGGATGTGATTGATAGCACCGTAACCAATTTTACTTTTGATAATGACTGTAAAATTATAGATTTGCTGATATGTGTAATAAATATTGTTTTTTATTTTAAATTTAATTAAGTTCAAGCATCATTAAATTCATTTAATCCTTTTTCAAATTGTGTTTTACTTTCGGGATTTAAATAAAATAAGAGTCCAAAAAGCTGACCTACATGAAGCATTTCTTCAAGCATAATATCATTAATAGTGTTTTTTACTTTATCATTATCAGTTTGTTCTAAATGAGCATTATATTG
>CALVNK010000006.1 GCA_944349615.1 uncultured Clostridia bacterium | reverse complement strand
AATTACAAAGTAATTTTCGCTTGAGCGTAGTTTGTGACGCAAGCCAGGAGTTTAGTATACCTAAATGACTGGTTTTGAGCGTTTTATTTTGGGGTACCCTGTAAATGCTTTTGCATTTATGGGGAGAGGAAAAGGCGAGCGTTAAAGTCTAAGTTGTTTTAACAACTTGACATAAGCGTAGCCTTTGACGATACGATGCAAGAAAAATTATAAATAATTTTTCGGTCGCGCCGTTTGTCTACAGTCTGAGTACTATGATTATCATAGTACTTTTTTTATTGCCTACCCGAGATTTAACATAATGAATTATTTATATAATGAAAACAATTATTTTCCAAAAGAATAAAGAAAAACAAAAAGTGAAATAATTTTATTCTACATTTATAAAGAAGAAATAATACATGCCATATATATCATAGGCCTCTAGATATATAGAGATTCCTTTGTAGTATTCTGGTACTATGTATTCGCCATTGATTTCCTCACCATCTATATACAGGCTTGTTCCTTCCTTGGTTTCAAATGTTAGTCTATCTCCCACTTTTACAGTATAATTAAAGGATTGTTGCTCTCCATTTACTTTCATGACGACAATTTGTTCAAGTTGTATAATGATTGTAAATTCTGCTGTCCTATCGCCGGTGAGGTTTACCTTTATAATCATCTGATTGATATTTTCAAAATCAACGGTATATACAATATAATCCTCATAGTTTGAATTACTTTCTTGTACTAATTCATCGTAGTATACTGTGTAACTACAGGATATTCCTTCAAGTTCATTGAAAGATATTTCGCATATTGAGCTTCCTGCAGGAATTTCAATATATATCTCATTAGCTTGTTGAGTATATGAACATTCTGCACCATCTATTGATACATCAATATCAAGATTGACGGTAACATCCAAATATATTTGTGTTTCTATTGATTCAATATTTTTGTCTGTAGGTATAAAGATTATGTCATATTTTCCACTATCTTTTAAAATATCTGTTGAATTTTTGAAAGACCATCTTCCATCAATTTGACAATAGGCTAGTTGTGAGTTTTGATAAAGATAAGTTTTAACCACGCCATCGGTTAAAGTGACAGATGATAATTCTTGACCATAGACAGCCAAAGATGGTGTTGGGTTTGAAAGAATATCAGCGGAAAGTGGAATAATTTCTGCTTTTAATTCGATAATTGTTGAATTTTTGCCTGAAAAAGTTAAATTTTTGCTATCTAACAGATCAAGTTCAATAATTAGAATTTTTTCTCCGACATTGCAATCTTTCTCATAGTTATCGTTTGCAAAGTAGGCGTCAACAGGTTTTATATAGTCTAAGCAATCTACTGTAGACGAGAATTCCATCAAAGATAGTATATCACCTGTATATTCAAATGACGAATCATATATCTTTGTAACTAGATTAGTAAGCGGAGCTATTGTAACATCCGCTTTTTTAATTTCAAAAGGAACCTTAGCTGAAAGGGAGGTGTAGCTATCAGTACCATTCACCTCTGCTTTAAGATAATATTCTCCTGTTTGGGTTGGAATATTTTTGAGTAAGACATTTTCTACAGTATAATAGCTGTAGACGATCTCTCCATACTTGCTTTGTGCATTGACAACTGCTGGACTTTCTCCATAAGTCCAATCTTCTATAGTAGGATAAACTATCCATTCATTTTGATTTTGTGACACCTCAATTTGGACAGACGCCTGTTTGACAATACCATCGTTATTAAAAGATAACTTTTCGGTATATTTGCCAGGAGCACTATATGTTTTAGTTGGATTTTCAAAGTAAATATTTTCAGGCAAGATAATATCGCCTAAAGACTGACCGGCATACAAATTAAATCTATCGAAATCAATTACAACGATAGAAGCAATTGCAGATAAGGAAGCATATTCAATTTCAATATTGTATATGCCTTCTTTACTACTATTAAAATTATCATTAGAAGAATAGTCATCAAGCAAGACATATTCATCACCATTGATTAGATTAACACTAAAATCATCATGTCCAATTTCTTGACCAATATCGTAAAGCCATACGACCTGATCGATGACTAATTCCTGACTGCCACAACCAATAAACCCAAGTAATGGGAAAAACATTAAAACCAAAAGTAAGTATCTAAGTCTCTTCACAAAAAACTCCTCGTAAATACATGAATATAAAAATAGATTTTAAATATTAGTTTCGTCATTGTCAAATATTTTGTCGAAATTTGTCGAAAAATTTGTGTTTTTTATCTTTGTAACAAAAAAAACGATTTTACTCGTTTTTATTTCATGCCATGCTGAACCATATTTATTAGATAGCTGTTACTTTATTATTTTGAACGACTATTGCTGTGCCTTCACGACCTGCTTTAATTGCCCAAATCGCATAACGAGCAAATTGCTTAGATATTTTTAGTTCTTTCTTTGTAGGACCAATTCCCCTTTGAATATACCCTATAATAATTGTTTTAATTTCAACTTCAGGACATAATTTTGATAATTTTGATTTAAATTCCTCAATTTTTACTATATTTTCACGCAAAATTATTGAGGATGCCCTATGTTGTTTGTGATTATCTAAAATAAGCCTTGATATTTTGTCGTATTCTAGATTTTCTTCATTTGCTATTAAGTAGTCACCTTTAACTCTTAAAAATGTTTCTTTTGCTATTTTATCGCATTTTCTTCCCATAACCTCAAAGATTGCACATCTATTAAATGCTTGCATAGAAGGCATACTGTTTTTGATATAAAATTCACAAGCTGATACTGCACTATCAAACCCTTGGCTATACTCGCTTATGTCGACATCATTGTCAATAGTGGATGGAATAAAGACGGTTTTTACGCCATTTTCATTTAACTCCTTACACCCCTTATATGACCCATTACCACCAAGCACAATGATATAGTCAAACTTTTTTGCATTCTCAAGAGCTTTACTAAAACCTTCACGTGTGGCAAACTCTGGACACCTTGAGGAAAAGATTATACTTCCCGACTTATTTTTTTCTTTTCTACAATCTGGCACTTTGACAATTTTTCCATTAATCAAACCTTTAAAGCCTTCAAGGCTTGCATATAAATCATCTTTAAAAGACTTTTTAAGCTGGTATATCGTTTGATTCATGCCCGGCGCATCACCACCGCTTGTCAAAACTAAAATCTTCATAAAAACTCCCCTTTTAAAAGTTTGAAATTCTGTTGGTATAACTTTAGAATACAGTTTGAGTTTGAACAGGCTTGCAAGCATAAAAATTTATAATTTTTCATTGTTTTTATGCTAAAAACAATGCTTTTAGCGCATTTTTGCGCTAAAATATGCTTGCGAGCCCTAAATCATCAAAATTAAAACTCCATAGATTTTTTATTATTTCACCACCACATTTGTTTCACCAAGCAAGCCAATTAGTTCGTTTAGTAAATAGTTATTTAAATCTACTTTGATTGAGAAAGCAAATGCACTGCCACTATCAGTACACTTTATGATCACATTGCTTTCACCTGGATAAGATGATGTAATTTGTTTTATCTTATTATAAAGGTCTAAATCTTTTGTATTAAATCTAAGATAAAGTTTTCGAGTATCCACTATTTTTTCTTCAGGTTTTTCCCATAAAAAGATATTTTCTGCAACGATTACAGGCGCTTTTCCATCTCTAATAGAAACCTTTCCCTTAATTGTAATCAAATTATCCTCAACAATTAAATCTCTAAATTTGGCAAAGTTTTTATTAAACAACATTGCATCAAATGTACCATTGATATCTTCTATTGTTATAAACGCCATGGTCCCTGTTTTAGTTGCAATCTTTTTGATGTTTGTTATTATGCCACCACATGTAACCTGTTGACCATCGTAAACTGGAGAAGGATTATCACTTTCTTGATCTTGGTAGAAACCACCCTGTCCGTTTTCACCTTCTTCGTCATCCTGATCAAACATTTCGTCATCGCCTTGCATATCAGCAATCATATCAGAAGTAAAATTAAATTGATCATATTTTTTTAGATAGTCATCAAGGGGATGACCTGAAAGATATATGCCTACATATTCCTTTTCAAATTTTAAAAGACTTTCTTTGTTATATTCTTTAATATTAGGTATTTCAATACTGTTGACAGATGATGTTACATCTTCAAATGTGTCAAACATTGAAAATTGTCCGCTAGCCTTTGTTTTTCTATCATAATTTACCATATCCATATAATGAGGAAAAATAGCCATCAGTTGACTTCTATAAAGACCAAATCTATCAAAAGCGCCACTCAAAATCAAACTTTCCATAGATTTTTTGTTGAGTGAGTTGGAATTAATTCTCTTAATAAAGTCTTCAATGCTTTTAAAATCTCCATTTTTTTCGCGCTCTTCAACTATGATATCAATAAGCCCTGTACCCACATGTTTTATACCACCAAGCCCAAATCGCATATTACCATTTTCTACTGTAAATTCAGTATATGACTTATTGATATCGGGAGGATAAATTTCAAAGCCTTCTTTGCGTACATAGTTGGTATACTTGCGCACTGCATCAGCGTTTGTGATTTTATTATTTAGAACTGCGGTCAAATATTCTATCTCGTAATATGTCTTAAGATAGGCAGTTTGGTAGGAGATATAGGCATAAGCTGCAGCATGAGATTTGTTAAATGCATAACCTGCAAATTTTGCCATCTGGTCAAACACTTTTTCAGCAACTTTTTTATCATGACCAAGTTTCAGTGCACCTGGAATATCCCTAATGCCTTGAGGATCTTTCTTTCCGTAGATAAACTTTTCTTTTTCAGGTGGGAGTTTTTCAGGCTTTTTCTTAGACATAATTCTGCGCACATTATCAGCCCCGCCAAGACTAAAGCCCGCCATAACCTGAAATATCTTCATAACCTGCTCTTGATAGATAATACAGCCGTAAGTATTGCTTAAAATAGGAATAAGACAATGATCTTCATACTCTATGCTCTCAGGTTCTTTCTTGCCTTTTATAAATTTCGGAATGAAATCCATAGGTCCTGGACGATAAAGCGAAATACCCGCTATGATATCTTCGAGAGAAGATGGTTGAAGATCCATCATGAACTTCTTCATACCGCCACTTTCAAGTTGGAAGACAGCTTCAGTATTGCCAGACGAGATTAGTTCGAATACCTTAGGATCATCATAGCTCATCTTGCTGAAATCTATTTCAACTCCGTGTATCTGCTTGACATAATTTATCGCTTTTTGTATATCGGTCAGAGTACGCAAGCCAAGGAAGTCGAATTTCAAAAGTCCTAAATGCTCAAGTTCGGTCATATCGAATTGAGTAATTTCATCTTCTCCACTCTTAGCCATTGGAACATGATCAAAGACAGGATTCGGAGCAATGAGTACTCCTGCAGCGTGCATAGATACATTTCTCGGAACACCTTCAAGCTTGATAGCCATATCAATAATCTTTCGCACCTGCTGATCTTCATCATAGAGTGCGCGGAGTTCTGGAATGATATATTGTTTATCCTCATCTTTTCCAGTAGTGCCGAAATAATATTTGAGTACTGGCGGTTTCTTGACAGGTTTGCCAGGGATTTCCTTGGTGATCTTGTCAACTTCTGAATATGGAAAACGCAACACGCGTGCGACATCCTTTATAGCATTTTTCGCTTGCATGTTTCCAAATGTGACGATATTTGTTACATGATCAGCACCATATCTACGCTTCGCATATTCAATGACCTCACGCCTTCTATCCATACAGAAATCGACATCGAAGTCAGGCATGGACACACGCTCAGGATTTATAAACCTATCAAAGAATAAGTCATACTTCATCGGATCTACTTGCGTGATGCCTGTACAATACGCAACTAAACTGCCCGCACCAGAGCCACGCCCCGGCCCAACAGGTATGCCATTATTGCGAGCAAAATTGATATAGTCATAGACGACAAGGAAGTATTCTACATATCCAAGTTTGTTGATGGTTTCAAGTTCCATCTTTAGCCTGTCTTCATATTCCCTAGGAACAGTTTTATAATTTCTCCTAAGCCCTTCCCACGCAAGCCTTGACAAAAATTCATAGGTGGTTTCGCCTGTGTCTGGCACAAACTTTGGAATAAAGTTCTCGGTAGCAGCTAGACAATCTTCTTTAGGAATGTTTTCGTTGCCTCCTTCAGCAATCTCGCGTAATGATTTTGTCCTTATAGTAATATTACATTTCTCTGCAATTTCTATTGTTCTATCAAGCGCTTCTTCATATCCCGGCAAAGCCTCGAGCATTTCATCGTAAGTTTTAAGATAAAATTCATCGGTTGAAAACTTCATTCGGTCAGGGTCGTCAATCGTCTTTTGCATCTGCACGCACATAAGTACATCTTGAAGTTCGGCATCTTCCTTATTTAAATAGTGAACGTCATTTGTTGCAACAAGTGGAATAGATAACCTTTCGCTCATCTTAGTAAGCTCTAAAAGCACCTCTTTTTCTTCAGGCAAACCGTGATTTTGTATTTCAAGGTAAAAATCGTCTTTAAAGATTTCTTTCAGTTTAAGTGCAAGTTTATCAGCCTCGTCAAACTGTCTTTTTAAAATATATTGAGGAATGTGACCAGCAATACAGGCAGAAAGACATATTACCCCTTCACTGTGTTGTTCAAGCAATTTATAATCAATTCTAGGTTTATAATACATTCCGTCAAGATATGCAAAGGATGATAGTTTTAAAAGATTTTGATAGCCCGTATTGTTTTTTGCAAGCAAAATAAGATGACCTGTGTCATCTCTATTCGTTCTCGATTTCATATCATGACAGATATAAAACTCCTCGCCAATTATAGGCTTTATGCCATTTGTAACGCACGCCTCAAAAAACTTTATAACGCCATACATATTGCCATGATCAGTAATTGCAACTGCCTTCCAGCCACGCTCTTTGACAATATCGACAAGTTTATTTATCCTTGCAAGTCCATCAAGCAAGCTAAATTCTGTATGCAAGTGCAAATGCGCAAAATCTTTCATATTTTCTCCTAAAGTATATAATTTGGTAAATTTTTATGTTTTTTTGATAAAATTTGAAAAATTTAGTATATTTTATATTATTTTTCCTTTAAAAAATCAGCAATTTTTAATATTCTTCTAAATCTATGATTTAAGCCACTTTTAGTTAATTTTATAGTAGAAAGTTTCAAAAGTTCTTCCATACTCTCTTGCGGATTTGCAAGTCTTAAAACCGCAACTTCTTGAAGATCTTCAGGAAGTGACTCAAGACCTATTTTCTTATTAATATAGTTGATGGCACTTATTTGTTTTAAACTTGCCTCTACCGTCTTTGAGATATTTGCGTTTATACAGTTTACTTGGCGATTTACTGTGTTGCGCAGTTCTCGTTTTGCCATTTCGTCTGAAAGTTCAAGCACGCTCATATTTGCTCCAACAAGCGCTAGTAAATCTTTTATTGCCTCACTATCCTTTAAATATAAAACAAAATTCTTTTTTCTCTGTACTATCTTACAATTTATTCCAAATCCTTGTAAAATTGATTGTAAATTAATTAAAAATTGATTATTATGCGATGTAAATTCAAAATGATAGCCTGTTGTCGGTGATTGTGAGCCAAGAGTTGATAGCTTTATGCTAGAAGTCGCACAACCAATATAGGCACCTTTTACAAAGTACTTTTTACATTCATCATCAGGCAAAAGATTTTCATCTACTTCTGCGAAAATGTCAATCTCACCGTTCTGATTGATGATACCAATATCCTGCAAAAGTCTGAAAGCAATCTCTTGCGGAAATTTAATTCTATAATAGGTGGTCTTGTTGATAATATAATCATCAAAAATCTCAAGTTCTAGATTTTCACCATAAAATTTCACAATAAGCTTGTTGATATAAGGATAAATTTCCTTAAAATCAGTTACTATATCAAGTTCAAACCCATCACTGTTTTTGCTTATACTGCCACATGCATGAAAAAGCCCAGCCAAAAAGGCTTGTGCACTTGATGCATCATCGATATCATTTTCGATTATCTCTAATTTACTATCCTTAGCAAAACTCAATTTGTCCCCCGTTTATTTAAAAATTTAGGTAATTTATCTATGTTTACTATTTGATTTAATGGTAAATTCAATCTAAAGATTGTATTAATTGCGTTGTTACATTCTCCAACCCGCTCTGGACTATGTGCATCACTATCGACAATAAACTTAACTCCTTCCTCTGCCATCGTCAAAAGCTCTCGATCAGTGAAATTTATGCGCTTGCCATTGAGTTCAATAAGCGTCCCTTTCTCTCGCGCCATTTTGGCAACTGCAAGAGTATCAGTTGGACAACCATAGTTTAAATGCGTGATAATATCGATTGGATATTTATCAAGGGCTTTTAAGAAGCCGGTAGTATTTCTATTTAGCCTTTCCTGACTTGGATTGAATGGAGAGCCAAACATATTCGCAAGCACTAAACGATTAAAATCTTTGCGAGTTTTGGTTTTAATTAATTTGTGATGTCCCATGAGCAAAATATCTAAAAACTCAAAATCACTGTCTACAACATCAATACTTCCATCACAACCTATTAAATTTGCTTCGACTCCTAATAAAATATCAATACCCGTGACTTCCTTTGCATTCAAGATATCCTCCTTCATTGCTCTGATTTCCCGTCTTCTAACGCCATAGATTAAATGATTAAAACCATGTTCTGTTATTGCTATTTGTTTAAGACCTTTATTCATTGCAACCGAAGCATTTTCTAGAATCGTGCCTTTGCCATGATTGTGTCTAGAATATTTTGTATGCGTGTGATAATCTCCGTATAAAATCATTTTACCTCCATGCAGAATAAAAATTTAAAAGCAATGCTTATCTATAGTCAATTATATAAATCTAATTTAAAAAAGTCAAATTTTATTGAACGAGAAAAGACAAATCTTTATACCTTTAATTATAAAAAATTCTAACAAAATTTTGTTAGAATTTAAAAATAGTTTATATAAAACTATGTGATATTAAAATTTTATAATAATAAAATTTTAACAAGTTATGACGAATTTGTGTGTTTCACACTCGTCACATAGTATAAACTATGTGATGTTAAAATTTAAGCAAGTTAAATTTTGAATTTTGCTATCGCAAAAACACAATAAATTGTGTCATCACTGTATGTATAACCATCAGTCTCACCCTTGCAAGCAAGTTCGACTTCCGGTAATATAGATAATAGTAAATAATTTATATGCTCGGTCCTTCTGGGTCGTTTTTAGAAAGATTGTTGTTATTCGCTTTTCTCTTCTGTAAAGCAAGTTTAAAAGCACTCAAAGGGTTTTTTAAAATATCCTTTATTCGTTGCTTTTTTTGTTGCTCCGCCATCTCCTCTAAGCGTTGCGTCTCTTTACTCTCCATAATTTTCAACTGTTCGTCAACTTGACTTTCAATAGCCTTATCAATATCAATTGCATTTTCACCAAATAAATGGTCAAATATGTCCTTTGCACTTTTTAAAACAATCTCATTGTTAGAATTCTCGCTCTTGCATGCTTTTGATATATTTTCAATAAAAACATCTTTTATATACTTATCATTAAATTTAGTTTTTGTTAATAATTGTTCTTTATTGCTTAAATAGTATTGAAAAGCAAACAAAAGTTCAGGTATAACTTCATAATTAGAAAATTCTCTCGCTTGTGCTGCAGACGAGTCTTTTAATTCATGCACATTTCTATAAAGTGTAATAAGTTCTTCTTGTTCATTATGTGTGTTATTAGATCTTTGTTTTAATATAACAGATGTTCTCTCATCTGGATCCCAATAGCGAGGATCGTATGATCGCATGTACGAATGGTAAAGAATAAAAGTCAAATCCTTAGTTTCAACTTTAAAGTCAAAATATCTAGATGATGATGATTTAGTATCAGTTAACTGATAAACTTTATGTTCATATTTATTTTTTTTATTAAAAATTTGTTTCATTTTTATCTCCTTATACAATAATTATACAAAATAATTTTTAAAAAGTCAATGGCTAAGGCGCAAAAGATGCAAAGTAAAATTAATTGTCATAATTCATTACAATTTAATTTCAACTCTATTTTTTAGACTATTTGTAATTTTACAACTGTTCGCTATCAAGCAATATAGTTACAGGACCATCATTTAAAACATTAATTTTCATGTCTGCACCAAATATTCCTGTCTTAACAACAATACCGCTTGACTGTAACAACTCTTTTGCTTGCAAGTATAGCATATTTGCCCTTTCAGGTCTTTCAGCCATGATAAAACTTGGACGGTTGCCGTCTTTACAATTTGCAAGCAGAGTAAATTGACTTACAAGAAGAATTTGTCCGCCTATATCTTTAACTGCTAAATTCATCTTGCCATTTTCATCTTCAAAGATACGCAATTTGCTGATCTTGGCGATTAACTTATTAAGCTCCTTCTCATCATCTCCATTTTTAACACCTAAAAATACAACCATCCCTTTTTCAATTTCACTTACAAGCTTTCCATCAACCGATAGAGAGGCTTTTAAAACTCTTTGTACAACTGCTTTCATAAATGCTCCTTTATTATATTTTACATAAAAAAGATCAATCTACATAATAAAATTAAAATCTTTTATATATTGATGTTAAAAAAAACATACCTTTTAAAGGTATGCCAGTGTGTCGACAAAATAACAGACTGCAGAGAAACAAGCGAGGCAAGGCTCGAAAAATGCCCAAAGCCAGGAGTTTAGTATACCTAAATGACTGGTTTTGGGCGTTTTATTTTGGGGTACCCCGTAAATGCTTTTGCATTTATGGGGAGAGGAAAAGGCGAGCGTTAAAGTCTAAGTTGTTTTAACAACTTGACATAAGCGTAGCCTTTGACGATACGAAGCAAGAAAAATTATAAATAATTTTTCGGTCGCGCCGTTTGTCTACAGTCTGACATACCTTTTAAAGGTATGCGTTTGCTATATCATAATGTTGTGTTTATCAAAAACAAAACTCACAGACTTCATCATAATTTTCTTCGCTTGGTTTATTTTCTCCATATCCTACAAATTGAGATGTATATAACTTTTCTCCACAATCTAATTTTAATGTAGGAACAGCTGAAGGAAGATCATACAACTTTGATACTTCAGTTATAACATCACCCTTATGCAAGGTTTCTTTGCCATTTTCGCTGACAACTATAAAACTATCTTCTGCGACAGCAAAGGCTTCAAAACCTTTTGAGGAATAAGTACAGCCTGAAGCACATATAGCAATGATAGCTGTCATTCCAGCTACCAACAACAATTTCTTGAGTCTGTCTTTAAAGCACCTTTCTTGTTCATAATAACTCCTTTTTCTCATATAATAAATTGTCAATAGGGCGACAATTAGGATTAATAATATACTTATTAAAAAAATCATTGCCCTTTTGGGATGCACCCCATTTAGCAATGATTTTTTGATTAAATTAATTCTACGATTGCCATTTCAGCACTGTCGCCACGGCGTTGCCCCATCTTTATTATTCTAGTATATCCACCGCCCTGTCCAACTTCTTTAATTCTAGCAGCATACTTTGGAGCATATACATTGAATATCTTTTCTAGCAATGGGTGATTGATATCTTTAACTCTTGCCTTATATGCATCGATTGACTCTTTAGGCTTTCTCTGCTCTTGTCTATCCATTACATAAGCCATAATACTCTTTCGAGCTTGTAATTTCTTTGGGCCATCGTTAGAAACAGTTGTCTTAACTTTAACGCCTTTCTCGTCCTTTATGTCTTTTGTAACTTTTACGATATCCTCATAAGAGTTGATTGCCTTTGTCAAAATCTTTTCTGCCATAGTTCTTACAGACTTTGCTCTAGCAAGAGTAGTTTCAACCTTTCCAAACCATAATAAATCTGAAACAAGTCCACGGAGCATTGAGTTTTTTTCTTTACTTGGTCTACCTAATTTTGCATTAGCCATTTTATTTTCTCCTTTTTAATTAGTCTTCGTCTCTGCGAAGTGAAAGTCCATAACTTTCAAGTTTTGCAATTACTTCATCAATAGATTTAATACCCAAATTCTTAACTTTAAGCATATCACCTCTTGATTTCTTTGTAAGGTCTTCAACGGTGTTGATACCTGCTCTCTTTAAGCAGTTGTATGAACGAACAGAAAGATCCATTTCTTCAATAGGAAGTTCCATAAGTTTAATTTGTTTATCTTCTTCTCTTGATACCAAAATATCAGTGCTTGCCATCTGTGCACAAAGTTCAACGAACAAATTTACATGTTCCATAATGATTTTTCCTGCAAGTGAAACGATGTCTCTTGCACTTGTAGTGCCGTTTGTTTCAACTTCCAAAGTAAGTTTATCATAGTTTACGCTTTGTCCTACACGAGTGCTTTCAACATTGAAATTTACCTTTTTAACTGGTGAGAATAGTGAGTCCATAGCAATATAGTCAATGTCGTCAAATCTTGACTTGTTTTCGCTGTTTGGAACATATCCTCTGCCATTTGCAATCATAAGATCCATGTCAAGTACACTGCCTTCATCCATTGTACAAATGTAGAGATCTGGATTTAAAATTTCAACATCGCTATTATCTTCAAAATCTCTTGCAGTGATTGTATTTACACCACTCTTTCTTAAGTGAAGATAAGTAACGAAATCTTTGCTTTGGTCTTTGCATTTTACAGCAAGTCCCTTAAGATTTAAGATTATATCAACTACATCTTCGCTTACGCCACGAATAGTTGAAAACTCATGACTTACTCCAGCAATGCGCACAGCAATAGGTGCAGAGCCAGGAAGTGAAGATAAAAGTGTTCTTCTCATGGCATTTCCAAGAGTTATACCATATCCTTTTTCAAGTGGTTCTACCACAAATCTTGCAAAAGCACCATTGTCGGTTTCTTCACAAGTTATTCTTGGTCTTTCTATTTCCATATTCATATTTTGCCTCCGTCTACTATCTAGAATACATTTCTACGATAAGCTGTTCTTTGATATCGGAGTCGATATCTTCCCTGCTAGGAAGTGCAACGATTTTCCCAGAGAGAGTGTTTGAGTCGAATTCAAGCCACTTAGGCATAACAATCTTGCTACCTCTAAGTTCTTTGAATGCAACATTGTCTTGTTTGTTTTCTTTAATTGCGATTACATCGCCTGCTTTAACTTGGTATGAAGGAATATCAACTCGTCTGCCATTTACTGTGATAAGTCCATGATTTACCATTTGACGAGCCTGTTTTCTAGAAACAGCAATACCCATTCTGTAAACTACATTGTCAAGGCGTCTTTCAATCAAAGTGAGCATAACAGCACCTGTAGCTCCTTCCATTCTCTTTGCCTTTTCATAGTACATTCTGAATTGATTTTCTAGTATTCCATACATTCTTTTAACTTTTTGTTTTTCACGAAGTTGAGTGCCGTATTCAGAGAATGTTACCCTTCTCTTAGAGTTGCCATGTTGTCCAGGGATAACAGGTCTTCTTTCCATTGCACATTTCTTGCTTGTGCAACGCTCTCCCTTAAGGAAAAGTTTGCAACCTTCTCTCCTGCATTGACGGCAATCTGGTTCAATAGTTCTTGCCATTTACTTATTCTCCTTTTAAACTCTTCTTACTTTAGGTGGTCTGCAACCGTTGTGAGCGATAGGTGAAACATCTTTAATCATTGTTACATTGATATCGCAGTTTTGTATAGAACGGATAGCAAGCTCGCGTCCGCTTCCTGGTCCTTTTACAAAAACTTCAACAGTTTTAATTCCATGTTCCTTTGCGACTTTTGCAGCATCTTCTACGCATGATTGAGCAGCAAATGGAGTGCTTTTCTTAGAACCTTTAAGTCCAAGTTTACCTGAACTGCACCAAGAAAGAACATTGCCATTGCAATCAGTAAAACTTACAATAGTATTGTTGAAAGAAGTCTTAATATGAACTTGTCCTGCAGAAATATTTTTACTTACTCTCTTTTTAGTTGTTTTTTTACCACTAGATTTTGTAGCCATATTCTTTCTCCTTATTTACCTTTCTTAGAACTACCAGCGACAACCTTCTTAGGTCCTTTTCTAGTTCTTGCATTGTTCCTTGTGTTTTGTCCGCGTACAGGAAGTCCCTTACGATGACGAACACCACGATAGCAACCTATTTCGCCGAGTTTCTTTATATCCATATCGACTTTTTTACGAAGTTCACCTTCAACAATTACATTGTGTTCAATATAATTACGAAGTTTAGCAATTTGGTCATCAGTCAAATCTTTTACTCTGATATCTGCACTAACGCCTGTTGCTTCACAAATTTTGTTAGATGTCACTCTGCCTATACCATAGATATAAGTAAGACCAAGTTCAAGTCTTTTTTCTCTAGGTAAGTCAACACCAGCAATTCTTGCCATTTAATTTTTCCTCCATTTATATTTTTTGTGAATTGTTTTTATAAATTAAATTTTTTATTTAATTTATTTTTTAATTAAAATTAAATTAATTTTTTATTAATTTAAATCTCATTTTTAATTAATAATTTATTAATTATAACTTTTTTATTTCCTTGATTTTAAAGGCGAATAAATATTTTAAATATTAAAATCAAAATATTTTTTATTTTAAAATCAAGAATATTAAAATAAATTATTAAATTAAAAATTTTATTTTATTTTTGCATTAAATTTTAAAGTATATTAGCCTTGTACTTGTTTGTGTTTTGCGCTTTTAGAGCAGATGACCATAACTTTTCCATCTCTCTTAATCACTCTACACTTGTCACAAATAGGCTTAACAGATGCTCTAACTTTCATAATGTCTCCTTTTTAACCCTATCTCTCCAAGTGATTCTTCCTTTGGAAAGGTCATAAGGGCTCATTTCAACTTTTACGCTGTCACCTTCAAGAATTTTGATATAGTTTTTTCGTAGTTTTCCTGATAGGTATGTGATGATTTCATGACCATTAGATAGACGAACTTTGAAAGTAGTATTTGGTAGTACTTCCACAACTTCCCCTTCAAATTCAATTACATCTTCTTTAGACATGTTCACTCCTTATATTAGATAAAAATTTTCGAATCTTTGCGTTTACTCGCTCATTTTTGTCAAGTACTTCGCTTTCGGTTAGCGACTTTAAAGTATATTTTTTAATATGCTTATAACTTTTTTTCTTAGGCTTTGTCGCTTTAAGCCTTTTTCCATCGGACAGATATACATATTTATCATCTAGTTTTACAATGACGAAAATCTGCCCCTTCTCCTTGCCAGCGGTTGCTAAGACCACATTTCCGATCTTCATGTTTTCTCCTTAAAGAGTCATAATTTCAATGCCGTCTTTAGTCACATGCACTGTGTTTTCATAATGAGCCGAACATAAGCCATCTCTTGTGACCACGCCCCAGCCATCTTCGATAAGCCACACCTCTTTGCGTCCCATGTTTATCATAGGCTCGACAGCAAGGCAGGCATTTTCGGTGACGATTGGACCATCTGTCACTTTACCATAGTTTGGCACATTAGGTGGCTCATGCATGCTTTTCCCGATTCCATGACCTACGAGTTCTCGCACAACGCTGTAGCCATTCTTTTCAGCATACGCCTGTATCGCGTGTGATAACTCTCCTAGTCTAGAACCAATTTGAAGATTTTTAATTCCTTCGAAAAAGCACTGTTTGGTTACATCGATAAGTCTTTGTTTTTCTGGTGAGATTTTTCCTACAGGAAAAGTCCTAGCCGCGTCACCATACAAACCTTTGTATCTTACCACAATGTCCACGCTGACAATATCCCCTTCTTTGAGAACTATTTTATCACTAGGTATTCCATGTACGACCATGTCATTTACTGAAATGCAAGTCGCGCCCGGAAAACCTTCATAGCCCTTGCTTGCGGGATAGCCACCACAATCAATTATATACTTTTCTAGCATTTTGTCAAGAGCAAGTGTAGTCATATTTGGCTTTATTATGCTTTCACAATAGTTTAATGCATCTCTTGTGATCTGGCATGCCTTGCGCATGAGTACAAGCTCTGACGGAGTTAAATTATTCAAATCTTGCCTCCATTAATTAAGAAAAGCTTTTACTTGCTCAAAAGTCTCCTCTGGCGTTCCACTAGATGAAACTTTGACAAGTTTGTCACTGTAGAAGTTTATGAGTGGTGCGGTAGATTTTTCATAAACTTCCAGACGATGTTTGATGGTTTCAGGTTTATCGTCATCACGCTGAATAAGGTTTGAGTTACACTTTTTGCAAACTTCATTTTCAAGTTCGCTCAAAGAATAAATCTCGCCACAGTTTGGACAAGTTCTTCTAGATGAAAGTCTGTCAATGATGATATCATTATCAAGTTCAACTAAAATTACCTTGTCAATTTGAGAAATATTTTCAAGAGCCTCGCCCTGAGAGATTGTTCTTGGAAAACCATCTAGGATAAAGCCATTTTTGCAGTCAACTTTAGAAAGTCTATCCTTTACAATTTCAATCGTAACTTCATCTGGCACGAGTGCGCCACTTTCCATAATAGATTTTACTTTTTTGCCAAGTTCGCTTTCTTCTTTTACACAAGTTCTAAACATATCGCCTGTAGAAATTTGTGGAATGTTATATTCTTTAGATATCTTTTTTGCAAGTGTACCTTTTCCGCTTCCTGGTGCACCTAATAGTATGATTTTCATATTTTCTCCTTGATATTTCTCGTTTTTGATTTTACTTTTTATTGCTTTTGTTTTTAAAATAAAATATTAACTTTTAAAAATCAATAATTTTATCCATTTTAAAAGCCTTAAAAAATATAATCCTTTGATTATCTTATATAAGATAATCTTTGCAATCTTTTTTGAATTGCCTATCAAAATTTAACTTTAGACCGACTTTCCAAAAAAGATTGCTATGCCTTTTAGTAAAGCATGCTTTACTAGAAATGCCTTAATTAACTTAAAAATCCTTTATGATTTCTTACAAACATCTGTGCTGATAGTTGTTTTTCAAGTTCTAGTGCAACCGAAACAACGATCATAAGACCTGTTGCTGAGAATGCGTTTATAAGCACTGAAGCGCCCGCATAATCACCAATAGCCTTAAATGCAAGTGATGGAATAAGTGCGATTATCGCAAGGAAGATTGCTCCAAAAAATGTAATTCTAGTAGAAATTCTACCTAAATACTCACTGGTGAGTTTTCCTGCTCTTATTCCCGGTATAGTTCCGCCCTGCTGTTGAATTCTCTTTGCGATATCATCTGGATCAAAGGAAATCTTTGAATAGAAGAATGAGAATACCAAAATTAGCACTGCTGTAAGAACTATATAAAGCCATGAGTTTGTCCCAAGCCAGTCGCTATACCAAGTTACATTTGGCCAGAAAATTGAGATGATAAGTTGTGGGAATGTTAAAAGTGCCGAAGCAAATATGATTGGCATAACGCCTGTGGCGTTGACCCTAATAGGAATATAATTGCTTTGACCGCCATACATTCTTCTTCCCTTGATCTGTTTTGCATACTGCACATGGACTCGTCTTTCTCCACCATCGACAAAAACGATGAGTGCGAAGATTGCAATTATTGCAACAATGAAAAGTACAAGATACCAAATATATGTGATATCGACTGTGCACTGCTCGATAATAGCAGCAACACTTGTGCCAGCAGTTGATAGAATACCAACAAAGATCAAAAGAGAAGTACCATTTCCAATTCCGAGATCGGTGATACGCTCGCCAAGCCAAACGGTGAACATTGCACCTGCCACCATGATAAGCACAACACCTGCTCCTACAAGCCATCTAGGCATACCAAGAAGGTTTGGATCAATGCTGTCTGAGTAGGCAACGACAATACCAATCGCTTGAGCGATAGCTAAAACGAGAGCCGCAATTCTTGTATAGAAACTGATTTTTCTTCTTCCGTCTTCACCACTTTTTGATAATTTTTCAAGTGCAGGAATAGCGACAGTGAGCAGTTGAATAACAATTGATGCAGTAATATAAGGCGAAACGCCAAGCGCCAGCACCGAACAGTTATAAAGTGCATCACCACTGACCATATTCATAAGGTCAAAGAAGCCAAAGCCTGAACTTCCTTCAAAGATTGCTGAAGTATTAAATCCGATGCAAGGCAACCAGCAACCTAACCTATACACAAAAAGAAGAAGGAGTGTGATTAAAATCTTATTCCTTATTTCTTTTATTTTAAATGCGTCTATAATCGTTCTAAACATTACAACTCCTCTATTTTACCACCAACTTTCTCGATTTTTTCTCTTGCTTGTTTTGTAACTTTATTGCATCTAATTGTAAGTGGCTTGCTTAAATTTCCATCGCCTAAGATTTTAAGACCATACTCTGATCTCTTTCCGATAAATCTTGTTTGATAGAGAAGTTCTTGATCTATAACTGCATTTGCTTCAAATGCTTCAAGATCCCCAACATTTACACAAGCATATCTCTTAGCGAAGTTCTTGTTGTTGAAGCCTCGCATAGGGAGTTTACGGATAAGAGGGATATTTCCACCTTCAAATCCAGGTCTTACTCCACCGCCACTACGAGCATTTTGTCCCTTGTGACCTTTTCCGCTTGTCTTGCCTATTCCGCTTCCAATGCCACGACCAACTCTTACCTTTTTAGTAGTAGCACCTACGGCTGGTTTTAAATTATTAAGTTCCATATCGCCTCCTAAATCTCTTCCACTTTTACAAGGTGAGCCACGTGATGAAGGCTTCCTCTTATGGAATCATTATCAGGGAGCATTCTTGTTTGGTTAAGTTTCTTAAAGCCAAGTGCTTCGATGATAAGGCTTTGTTTTGAATTGTAGCCAATTGTACTTCTCACCCAAGTCACTTTTAGCATTTTTTCTTTCTTTGCCATACTTTCCTCCCTTAAATTTCGTCTACCGACTTGCCACGGCGTCTTGCTATTTCTTCTTTAGTTTTAAGATTTAATAGACCGCTCATGGTAGCCTTAACGCAGTTGATTTTATTTGAAGAGCCATGTCTTTTAGTAACAATGTTCTTGATTCCAGCAAGTTCAATTACCGCACGCGCAGAACCGCCAGCGATAACACCGGTACCTTCTGGAGCTGGCAACAAGAGAATGTTTGTTGCTGAGAATTTTCCTGTTGTTTCATGAGGGATAGTGCCATCAACGATAGGAATAGTCTTCATGTTCTTCTTAGCAATAGTAGTAGCCTTTTCAATTGCAGAACTTACTTCTCTGCTCTTGCCAATACCAAGCCCAACTCTGCCTTTCTTGTCGCCAACGACAACTAGCGCTGAGAACTTTAAAGTTCTTCCGCCTTTGACAACCTTTGTAACTCGTCTTACAGAAACTACACGCTTATCAAACTCGCTTGCTTCTTTTTTAGGTGCTCTCTCGCGTCTATCGGCTTTCTTGAAGCCTGCTGATTTCTTAGACCTAGAAACCTCTTTGCCTTCAGCTGTGGCATTTTCTACTGTATTTTCTACATTGATTTGTTCATTTTCTGCCATGATTTCCTCCTAGAATTTTAGTCCGGCTTCTCTTGCGCCGTCTGCCAAAGCTTGCACTCTACCTATGTAGAGATAGCCGCCTCTATCGAACACAACTTCGCTGATATTCTTCTCAAACGCTCTTTTAGCAATTTCTGTTCCAACAATCTTAGCCTGCTCACTCTTTGACTTGCCTTCGCATAAAGCACTGATTGGTTTTTCAAGAGTTGATGCGCTAGCAAGAGTTACTCCCTTCTCGTCATCTATGATTTGAGCGTAGATTTGGCTCAAACTACGATATACGCAAAGGCGTGGCTTTACACTTGATCCAACAACTTTGTTTCTAACTCTCTTATGACGAACCTGTCTAACTGAATTTTTATCTATTTTGTTAATCATTGAAGTTTCTCCTATTTCTTACCTTTACCAGCGGCTTTTCCGACTTTTCTTATAACTACTTCATCAGAGTATCTAACACCATAACCATGATATGGTTCAACAGGTCTTATATCTCTTATATTTGAAGCAAATTGTCCAACTTTTTGTTTGTCAATTCCCGAGATTTTGATTTCAGTTGCGCTTGGACAAGCAACTTGAAGATCACTAGGAATTTCAACTTCTACATTGTGAGAAAATCCAAGGTTCATAACAAGTTTATTTCCACTTACACTTGCTTTATAACCTACACCTGAAATTAAGAGCGACTTTGTAAAGCCTTCGCTAACACCCTTTACCATATTGTTTGCAAGCGCTCTGTAAAGACCGTGCTTTGCATTTGCGGTTTGAGTTTGTTTTGCAATTTCAAATGAAAGATTTTGTCCATCAATGTTTGCTTTAATGACATCGTCCATCTGCATTGAAAGAGTGCCTTTTGGACCTGTCACTGTTAAAGAGGAGTTTTCAAGTTTTGCAGATACGCCGTTTGGCATAACTATAATTTCCTTACCTATTCTTGACATAACACCCTCCTTTACCATACATAAGCGAGCACTTCGCCACCTACACCAAGTTTTCTTGCCTGTTTATCAGTAACAATACCCTTGTTTGTAGAAATGATAGCGATTCCAAGTCCGCTTATAACCTTTGGAAGTTTATCTTTTTGTGCGTATATTCTAAGTCCAGGTTTAGATATTCTTTTAAGTCCCTGTATTACGCTGTCACCACTTTCATCATATTTAAGAGTGATTGTGATGTTTTTATGACCATTTTCTTCCACTTCATTATATTCTACAATATAGCCTTCATCAAGAAGGATTTTTGCTATTGCTCTTTTCTCGTTTGATGCAGGAATTGAAACTTGTTCATGTTTAACCATGATCGCATTTCTAATTCTAGTAAGCATATCTGCAATTGGATCTGTAACTAACATTTTTTCCTCCTCTCTTACCAACTAGATTTTCTAACGCCAGGAATTTCACCCTTGTTTGCAAGTTCTCTAAAGCAGATTCTGCAGATACCATACTTGCGAAGTACGGCATGAGGTCTGCCACAGAGTGAGCAACGGGTATATGCGCGTGTTTTGTACTTTTGTGTTCTTTTTTGTTTTTCAACTAATGCTTTCTTTGCCATAAAATGATCTCCTATTTAGCGAAAGGAAGTCCAAGTGCTGAAAGTAGCGCTTTTGCTTCTTCGTCAGTTTTAGCGGTAGTTACAAAAGTAATATCAAAACCTCTAATTTTTTCGACTTTTTCATATACGATTTCAGGGAAAATAAGTTGTTCCTTAATTCCCATTGAATAATTTCCTCTGCCATCGAATGACTTATCGGAAATACCTCTAAAGTCTCTCACTTTTGGGAGTGCGATTGCTGTGAGTTTGTCAAAGAATTCATACATTCTTTCTCCTCTCAAAGTGACTTTAGCACCAATCTTCTGTCCCTCTCTTAAACCGAAGTTAGAGATTGATTTTTTAGCAGTTGTAACGATTGGTTTTTGTCCAGAAATTGCAGCGAGTTCGTCTACAGCAATGTTGAAACTCTTAGAGTTGCCTTTAACTTCGCCAAGTCCCATGTTGAGAACAATCTTTTCAAGTTTTGGAACTTCGTTGACATTTTTATAGCCAAATTGTTTGATAAGGGCTGGCACAATTTCACTCTTGTATTTTTCTAAAATTCTGTTTTGTTCTTTAGCCATTGTTTACTCCTACTTAGTTTCCTTTTTAGATGCTGTCGACTTTTTTGTTGTTTTCTTTGTTTCGCTTTCGCCTTCTGCTGATTTTGCTTTGCTTGTTTTAGCAGCAGTCTTCTTCACAGGCTTTTCTTCTTTTGCCTCTTTGCTTGCTGAAGTTTTTGCCTTGCTAGTTGACTTAGATGCTGATTTTGTTTCTTCTTTTGATGAAGTTGTCTTTGAAGTTGCCTTTTTAGCAGTTGTGCTTTTTGCTGAAGTCTTAGCTTTGCTTGCTGACTTTTCGCTTGCCTCTTCTATTACTTCTTTAACTTCTTCAACTTTTTCAGCCTTTTTAGTTGCCTTAAGGGAAGCACCTTTAAGCTCGCTTGCCTTAATTGCTTTTTTAGCTTCTTTCTTTGTTTGTTTTACATACTCTTTATCAAGGCTTGCTCCACATTTTTTGCAAGAGCGTACCTTTTTGCCATCAATTTCAGCATGAGCAACGCGTGTTGCCTTTCCGCAAACTGGACAAATAACAAGTACATTTGAAGCTTCGATAGGAGCAGATTTCTTAATAATTCCACCCTTATCCTGTTGAGTTCTAGGCTTTTTGTGTTTTGTAATGATGTTTACGCCATCAACTACCACTTTGTTTGAATCTACTATTACAGCGCTAACTTTTCCTGTTTTGCCTTTATCTTTACCTGCGATAACAAGAACATTATCGCCAGTTTTAATTGTCATCTTCATATCTAATCCGCGCTCCTTTTAAACAACATCTGGTGCAAGAGAGATGATTTTCATATATCCCTTGTCACGAAGTTCTCTAGCGATAGGTCCAAACACACGAGTACCCTTTGGCTGTTTTTGATTGTCGATAATAACAGCAGCATTATCATCAAATCTAATATGAGAGCCATCTTGTCTTCTAAGGCCTTTAGAAGAACGAACGATAACTGCCTTAACTACATCACCTTTCTTAACAGTTCCGCCAGGGATTGCCTTTTTAACAGAAGCAACGATAACATCACCGATGTTGCCACTTCTTCTAAAAGAACCACCAAGAACTCTTATACACATAATCTCTTTAGCGCCTGTATTATCGGCAACTTTTAATCTTGTTTGAGGTTGAATCATAGTGCGTCCTCCTTACTTAGCCTTCTCAATGATTTTAACAAGACGGAAGTGTTTGTCTTTACTTATTGGTCTAGTTTCCATAATAAGCACTCTGTCGCCAATTCCGCACTCATTGTTTTCATCATGAGCCTTGAACTTTTTAGATTTTTGTACGACTTTTTTATAGATTGGGTCTTTTACTCTGGAAATGACTTTAACAACAATAGTTTTGTCCATCTTTCCAGCGCTAACTACTTCGCCAACGCGAGTAATTCTTGCATTTCTACTTGTTTCCATCATTTCCTCCCTTGCTTTCTAATTCTTTTTCTCTGATTACTGTCTTAACCCTTGCGATATCCTTTTTTACATTGTGGATAGCCATAGGATTTGTAAGAGATCTAGTAGCGTGAGAGAAACGAAGATTGAATAATTCACTGTTTAGTTCTTTGAGTTTTGCGTTTAACTCGCTAACAGATAGATATTTAATTTCATTAATTTTCATCTTCCACACCACCTTTTGCATTTTCTTCTTTTTTGATAAATTTTACTTTACATGGAAGTTTGTGTCCAGCAAGTCTAAGTGCTTCTTTTGCAACTTCTTCACTTACCCCTTCAAGTTCAAAAAGCACTCTGCCAGGTTTAACAACTGCAACCCAGAATTCAGGAGAACCTTTACCAGAACCCATACGAGTTTCAGCAGGTTTCTTAGTTACTGGCTTGTCAGGGAAAATCTTAATCCAAACTTTACCATCTCTTCTAGTGTATCTAGTAAGAGCAATTCTGGCAGCTTCAATTTGGTTAGATTTAATCCAGCAAGGCTCTGTAGCGATAATGCCATAAGAGCCGTATGCAAGAGTATTTCCGCGAGTTGCTTTTCCTGTCATTCTGCCTCTAAACACCTTTCTTCTCTTTACTCTTTTAGGCATTAACATTATTCGTTTCCTCCTTTTTTATCAGCAGGCTTACCACCGAGTATCTCGCCTTTGTAAATCCAGCATTTTACACCGATCTTTCCGATAAGTGTATATGCTGCAGCTTCGCCATAGTCAATGTCTGCTCTTAGTGTATGAAGTGGCACGCTCCCCCTAAATTGTTTTTCGGTTTGTGCCTTTTCATTTGCTTTCAAAAGCACACCGCTAACTTGAACTTTACAACCTTTAGCGCCTGCCTTCATAACTCTTTCAACTGCTTGCTTTAATGCTCTCTTTGCAGCAACACGCTTTTCAAGTTGAGATGCGATTGACTCTGCAACGAGTTGAGCATCAAGATCAGGTTTTTTGATTTCCTTAACATTTACAACTAAGAGTTTTACAGGTCTAATGAGTTTTGTAATGTCTTTCTTGATAACTTCAATGCCAGCACCTTTTGCTCCGATGATCATGCCTGGTTTAGCAGTGAAGATGTTAACAGTAAGTTTTCCGCTTGTTCTTTCAATAGTGATCTTTGAAATTGAGCAAGCCTTATACTTTTTCATCAAGGTATTCTTGATATCTTGGTCTTCTTTAAGGTTGATAGCAAAAGTTTTCTTATCTGCATACCAAGTTGAATTCCAATCTTTGTTTATTCCTAATCTAAGTCCTATTGGACTAACTTTTTGTCCCATCTTAACCTCCTACCACTTCATCAAGCACAATAGTGATGTGTGAAGTCCTTTTGAGTATTATGTTGCCCGAACCTTTTGCTCTTGCACTCATTCTTCTAAATTGAGGTCCACTTGTAACATAAGTTTCGCTTACATATAGGCTATCTGCATTTTTGCCCATGTTGTTTTCTGCATTCGCGATAGCACTATTCAAAACTTTCAAGCTTTCAAAAGCGCCTTTATCTGGCATATTTGCAAGGATTGCTCTTGCTTCAAGTGCCTTCTTGCCTCTAATAAGGTCAAGGATATAAGTGATTTTTGATGGGCTCATTCTAATATATTTTGCTATAGCGTAAGGCTTCTTAATTTGTTCTTTACGCTTTTGAGCCTTTTGTCTAATTCTTGTAGCCATTTCTTACCTCAATTACTTGCCTTTCTTTGCAACAGTTGCCGACTTTTTAGTGTGTCCCTTGTAAGTTCTAGTTGGAGAGAATTCTCCAAGTTTATGTCCTACCATGTCTGCTGTACAGTAAACAGGGACATGCTTTTTACCATTGTGTACAGCAAATGTAAATCCTACAAAATCAGGATAGATAGTAGATGCTCTTGACCAAGTCTTGATAGGTCTTTTAACGCCACTTTCTTGCATTTCAGCGACTTTTTTAACCAAACTTGGATGAACATAAGGCTTTTTCTTTAATGATCTGCTCATAGTCTTCTCTCCTAATTAACTCTCTTAACCATCAAACGGTTAGAGCGATTTTTCTTCTTTCTTGTCTTATAGCCAAGAGCTGGTTTGTTCCATGGAGTGACAGGGCTTGCCATACCGACAGGGCTCTTGCCTTCACCACCACCATGTTTGTGGTCGTTAGGGTTCATAGCAACACCACGAACAGTTGGTCTTACGCCCATGTGACGATGTCTGCCTGCCTTACCAAGAGAAACAAGTTCGTGATCGATGTTTCCAACTGTACCGATTGTAGCACGGCAGTTTAAAAGCACCTTTCTCATTTCTCCACTTGGAAGACGCAAAGTTGCATATTTGCCTTCCTTAGCCATAAGTTGAACTTCACTTCCAGCACTTCTTGCAAGTTGTGCGCCCTTTCCAGGTTGAAGTTCAATGTTGTGCACTAAACTACCAACAGGGATAGATGCAAGTGGAAGCGCATTTCCGACTTTGATTTCAACTTCAGTTCCACTCATAAGTATGTCACCATCTTTAAGTCCTTGTGGTGCAATGATATATCTCTTTTCACCATCTTGGTAACTTAAAAGTGCGATATATGCAGTTCTGTTTGGATCGTACTCAATACCAATAACCTTTGCAGGAATATTGTCTTTGTTTCTCTTGAAGTCGATTATACGATATTTTTGTCTATTTCCACCGCCTTGATGGCGAACGGTAACTTTTCCTTGAGCGTTTCTTCCTGCATTCTTTGATTTTTTAGCAAGGAGTGATTTCTCAGGAGTTTTCTTTGTGATTTCCTCGAAGGTAGAGGATGAATAAAATCTTCTTCCTGCGGAAGTTGGTTTACTATTTTTGATTGCCATATTCCCCTCCCTTATTAAGATAAGCTATCGAAGAATGCAATTGACTTTGAATCTGCCTTTAAGGTAACGATTGCTTTTTTGAAATCGCTTGTTTTGCCAACTGTTCTTCCAGCCTTTGTGTTTTGAGTTTTCTTGTGTCCTTTTACAACACTTGTATTAACCTTGTCAACTTTTACATCAAAAAGTTTTTCAACGGCTTTTTTGATTTCTACCTTCCCTGCATTTTTGCTTACAACGAAAGTATAAACTTTGTTTTGAATGCCCGCATAACTTTTTTCAGTGAGAAGTGGTTTAATTATAATTTTCTCTGCTTCCATTATTCTGCGTACGCCTCCTCTAGTTGTTTTATCGCTGACTGTGACAATACTATGTTTTTGTTTGCAACAACTTCATAAACATTGAGATTGTCAACTTCTTCGATGCTAAGCGAAGGAATGTTTGCGGTTGAGAGTTTGATGTTTTTATCGTTCTTGTCATTAACTACAAGAGTTGAACCGCTAAATTTGAATGCATCGATGAATGCTTTAGCATCTTTTGTCTTTGGCGCGTCAAAGCCAAATTTGTCAAGCACTACGACTTGTCCGTCTTTAATCTTTGTGCTTAGGGCAGAAAGAAGTGCATAACGCTTCTTTTGCTTATTAACTTTTTTAGAGAAATCTCTTGGCTTTGGAGCAAATACAATTCCGCCACCCTTCCATTGTGGACCTTTTGTAGAGCCATGTCTAGCCCTGCCAGTGCCCTTTTGACGCCAAGGCTTCTTTGCGTGACCTCTTACTTCACTTCTAGTAAGAATAGATTTTGTACCCTGTCTTTGATTTGCGTTGTAGGCAACAATGACTTCATGAATTAAAGGTTCATTGTATTCAACTGCAAAAAGGTCATCAGGGAGATTGATTTCGCCAACCTGTTTGGCCTGCATATTATAAACTTTAACTTTTGCCATACCTTACTCCTTTAAGCCTTTTTAACCGCTTCGCGAATTGTAATAACCGAACCTTTAGGGCCAGGAATACAACCTTTAACTAAAATCAAGTTTCTTGAAGGGTCAACTTTTACTATTTCAAGGTTTTGAATGGTCACTCTCTCTACGCCATAGTGTCCAGGCATGTGTTTGTTTTTAAACACTCTAGAAGGAGTAGAGTTTGCACCCATTGAACCAACTTCTCTGTGAACAGGACCAGTACCATGAGTCATCTTAAGTCTGTGTTGATTCCATCTTTGGATAACGCCAGTGAAACCGCGACCACGAGTAGTGCCTGTTACATCAACCTTGTCACCTTCTGCAAAGATATCTGCTTTGATTTCTTGACCAAGAGAATATTCATTTGCATTTTCAAATTTAAGTTCTTTAACAATCTTATAACAGTCAACTCCGGCTTTCTTGAAAGCGCCTGTCATAGGCTTGTTAACTCTGTGTTGTTTTTGTTTTTCGAAAGCAACAACAACTGCTTCATATCCGTCTTTTTCATTGTTCTTAACTTGAACAACAGGGCAAGGACCAGCCTCGACAACAGTAACCGGGATTACCACGCCTTCAGGAGTGAAGACTTGAGTCATTCCAAGTTTCTTACCTAAAATTGCTTTTTTCATTTCTATGTCTTCCTCCTATTATAGTTTGATTTTGATATCAACCCCTGCTGGAAGATCAATCTTCATAAGTGCATCAACTGCCTTAGCAGATGGAGATACGATATCAATCAGTCTTTTGTGAGTTCTTGACTCAAATTGTTCACGACTATCCTTATCTTTGTGTGGTGAACGAATAACAGTAACAACTTCCTTTTGTGTTGGAAGTGGAATAGGCCCTGCAACTTTTGCGCCAAACTTTTCAGCAGTATCGATAATTCTTTTGCAAGCTTCGTCGATAAGGCTGTGTTCAAAGGCCTTCAATTTAATTCTTATAACTTGTGTTGCCATTAATTTATAACCTCCTGTAATAGCAATGCTAACCATCATCATTTTCCCTTTTAATGATTTGCCATAATCTCACGATTACCTATAAGGCAATTTCCACCGATTTTTCAAATCAAAATCCCATTTTAAAAGATTTTTGATCTATTTTTTTAATCGGTACACTTGCCCGGGCGCGTCACGCTGTAAGAGATTAAAAAATGTGACTTTTCGGTTAGTCGCCGTAGTCTGTGCCACGACATTTGTCCACATAAATTCTCCTTGATAGCCGGTTGTCAAGGTAACCTTATGCTTCAACCCATAATTCACAGCTAATATATAATACCAAAACTAAATCAATAAGTCAAGAAAAATTTTGAAATATTTTAATTATTTTTAGATTTTTTATAAATCTTCAAATAAATAAAATTCCCGCCACACCTATTTTTCGACAAGACCATTATAAATAGGATTATATTTCAAATATATATAATATATTAAATATAATATAGCGTATTTAAATCATAACTCGCTCTTGAAAATAAGCATACTTTTAATAATAAAAAATTACAAAAGGTATACAACAAAAAAACGCCCTATTCAAAAGGGCTATTTTTGTCTTAATAATTAAAGATGATCTTATATCTTAAACTCGGGTATAGACATAGTACTTTCCATCTTGAGATTTTGCTTTTGTGAATGCCTCACTGTCAAGGTAGGCGCTAGTTAAGCCATCACTATCGATGATTGAAGCTTCTACATTGATTATAGTTGCATTAGCTACAAGATATCCTTGTGCATTTTGCTCTGCAATGTTTTGAAAGATCGCTTTACTTTCTATTGTTACATTAGTCAACTTTTGGCAATCTTTAAAGGCTTGATCTGCAATAGTTCCAACCGACTTTGGTATTATAATTGACTCTAGTGTAGAGTTAGAAAAGGCATTGTTACCAATACTAGTAATTGTTTCAGGCAAATTAACATTTACCAAAACATCATTTTCAACACCATAAAAAGCGTAACTTGCAATAATAGTAATATCATTAAATAAATTTATTGAATTAGTGCATGTAGCAATCAATGTCTTATTTTGAACATCTACAATAATATTAGAATTTTTATCAGTATAAATTGTATTTTCCTCACCCACACGAATTGAGGTAAGATTTGAACAATCTGCTAAAACGCCTTCTCCTACATAGGTAACCGTACTAGGCAGATAGAAAGAAGAAATTGCACAGGACATTAAAGCAAGTTCACCTATATGCTCTATTACAGTATTTTGAGCAAAGCCGAAATTTGTAAGGCTTGAACAGTTTGCAAAAGCACGATCTCCTATTGTTTTTACAGTTTGTGGCACTGTAAACCTTGTAAGACTTGAGCAGGAATTGAAAGCATCAGCACCTATCTCGGTCATAGTCGAATTTGTTGAAATTATGACTTGCGAAAGGAGAGTACAGTTTTTAAAAGCCCCATCTGAAATTACGGTTGCATGGTTTATATTCGCATTTTCAAGCGGAGTATTTTCAAAAGCATAAGTTCCTATTTTTCGAACTGAATTTGGCAAAGATAATGTAGCGATATTTCTTCCGCTGAAAGCATAGTCACCTATTTCGGTTATCCCGTCTGCAATAACAGATGAACTGCTTCCGACTAAAAGTTTATTTGTAGTGATGTCTTTTACTATATCATTTCCGTCACTAGAGAAAGTTTTATTATACTGGCTAACCTCAATTTCCTGCAATTTTTGGCAGTTTGCAAAAGCATCACCTGCAATATAAGAAACAGAACTTGGCACAAAGATACTTTCTAGTGCAGTGCCAGCGAAAGTTTGAGCTTCAATGCGGAGAAGTCTGCCACCAAATTTCACACTTTCTAGAGTTGAAACATCGGTAAATGTATTTGCTTTAATTGTGTCGATATTTTCACTTATAACAATACTTTTCAAATTTGTATTCTGCGAAAAATCTAAATCGTAGTCGACTACAGTGTAAAAATCCCATTGATTTGTTACAAAAGACGGCATAATTAAATCTTCTGCTGAACTATCATAACTTGTGATAATTGCAGTGTCATTTACTTCATTAAAATCATACTCAAAACTACTATCATTCAAATTTCTAAAGTCGGCAAAATAGACAACTGTATCATCTTGCTTTTGAAATTCAACTGTGGTTGTCAATGTAGTTGAGAAAACAGCTCCATCTTCACCATATCGCCAGCCATAAAACTCAACATTATATTTTGGCGTAGCTTTAAGCGTTATCGTATTTCCTTCTTTTGCATATTCAATACTTGCATAGTTTTGACTTGCAGTTAAAACTTCAAACTCTGGCTTAGAATTATCACGAATAGCAAACCAATAGATCAAAAAGCCCACCGCACCTATAAGCAAAATAACGAATAGCGCAATGAAAAACTTTTTAGTTTTGCTCATTCCGCTTTTCTCGCCTGTATCCGTTGCATATTGATACTTCACAATCATACCTCCACTTCTTATTTATATTCTATCATAAAAGGATACTACCTGTCAATATTGGCAAAATAAAACAATAATCTAATTAAGCGAAAAAACAAAAATTAAGGTATTTTTTAACTAAATTTCAAGAAATTTGCATTATTTTCAACAAAATTCACGAAATTTATCTATTTTTAATAAATTTAATAATTAAATTATACTTAAAACTTGATGACCTGTCCTATAATAAAAATCTTTTGATAGAATATTGTAAGCTTCCTTTTCGCCATCTCCACCAAGCTTTATGGTGCTCAATTTTTCATAGGAAGACGAACTTAACAATTTCATAGCACTGTAGCAAGCCTCGCTTATCGCAACACAATTCTGATTGCGACAGGATGGACAAACAATCTCACCGATATCCAAATTAAGATATCTTTTTGTCAATCGAGCTTGACACGAGGAGCAATATTCCGTCAAAAAATTATAGCCCAGTGCGTCTATTAGCGAAAGTAAAAATTTGTCAATTATGTAATACTTAGGTAAATTCTCATAGCATAGAGTCTTTAGCGCAGATATAACTTCAATAAATAAAGGCGGATTAGCTCCGCTTGCAACTGCATTCAAAAGATCTAGTATTGCACATCCTTCATAGTATTTCTCTATATCCTTAGTAAGTCCTGAAAAGTTGTCAATTACATCAAATCCAGTAACAATATCGATTTCACGACCTTTCTCACAAATAAACTGCCCAAAGCAAAATATCTCCTTTGCAATCTTGAGTTTTGATTTTTCCTGCCTTACCCCTTTGAGTGAAAGCGTAAGTTTACCCTGCTCTAAACTAAAAACCCGCAACAGCCTGTCCTTTTCTTTAACATTAGTACCGCCAAGAACTATGGCATTTATTTTATATGATGACATTCTACTGTCTTTCTCCCATTTCAATTTCAGTTTCTTTGGATTTACATGCTTCAAGGTATGCAAGATAAGTGTCAACAAGCAACCTTGCATCTTCAATTGATCCAGTCATAGAAAAAATTTCCCAAGCCATTAGCCAATTATTCTTCTTTTCTTCTATTTCCTTTTCCATAGCATGTACCCCCTTGTTTACTATTAGTATATACCAAAAAAATTATTTTGAGCAACATTTTTTGAAAATATTTTTATTTATTTGTCGACTTTTTTTCGCAAGCTAAAAAGAGCAAAAGTCAAAAAATCAAGCATTTTTTTGCCCTTTCTTTTTAATCACAGATTGAAAGATATTAAAAAATACCTATTTAGACTTTTGCTCATATTTGATCATTTTGGAAATTAATAAAGGATTTTAAGCCATGCACATACATTTACATGCCAATTTATTATCTTTAACTTTCCAAAAAGGTTAAATCGTTGGATTTATCACAACTATCCCTGAGTCACTGTTCATCATAACAAAAAACCTTCTTCTACAATTAAAAATAGGCAAAGGGTAGTTGAAAAAGCTGTAACATTGGTTAAAATTTAGATTACAAGGCATAGTTTTCTCCTTAAGCCCTCTAAATATTTATATGCAAATTGAAAGTGAAATGTGAAAAATATGTCAACTATTTTTAAAGTGCAATTAAATTTGCAAAATCGCTTATTAATAAAAAATAAGACACTTTTTTTGTGTCTTTTAGTAATGATGGAAATTATATGTATCTACTAAAATCATATTTGAATTCTTGAGTTTAAATTCGCAGAACCTTGTAGCCTTCCACTGCTCGCTCACGCTCGCCATGCTGTCGCATGAAAAAACTCCACTTTCGTGGAGCTTTTTTGGTGGAAGTTATAGGGCTCGAACCTATGACCCTCTGCTTGTAAGGCAGATGCTCTCCCAGCTGAGCTAAACTTCCATATTTATTGTTTGCTTAATTAATATATCAAAAAATATATATCTTGTCAACTCTTTTTTACAATCTTTTTAAAAAAAATTTTATTGTTTGTTTTATCTATTTTATTCCTACTTTCTTGCAGGTATAGGATTAATGCATGCTATTATGCAATAATAGTCTATTAATATAATGCTTTGGTGAAATTAAGTCTATTTTAGTTTACATATAAAAAATTAAACTAAAGTAATAAAAAAATTAAAAGGAAGTCCTATAGATTTAGAAATTTTGAGAGATTAGGAATAGAAATTTAGGTATGTTTAATAAAAAAGGGCCTAATCTAACAACAGTTTGCTAGATTAGGTAAGAATACTAAAACTATTTTAGAAATTTATTTCCTACAAAAAATCTATACAAAAATTAAATTAATCAGAATATAAACTATGTGATGTTAAAATTTAAGCAAGTTAAATTTTAATAAATTCTATCGAATTTGTGTGCTAACGCACACTCATCACAGTATGTATAACCATCAGCCTCACTCAAATACAACTAAAGTTGTGCTTGGTTCGGCTTCCGATAATATAAACTATGT
>CALVNK010000005.1 GCA_944349615.1 uncultured Clostridia bacterium | reverse complement strand
TGATCCACGTGGCGGAAACGGTTCGGGTAATGTATCTATCAATAATGATTATAGCAATCGAAGTGCAGATGATTATGGTCGAATAACCTATGAATCAAACTACTCTTATGACCAATATATCGAAATTGTATTTAGAGTTGTTGTTTCAGGTGCAGATAGAGATATATTGACTCTTGACAATGGATATGATGTAGGCAATGTTAATATATCCTATGAACTTGGCTCGATCTTAGTTGGCTGGGCTTCCAATTTTAGACCAACTACAAGCAGTTAAAATCTAGAAGGGCTGATAAAGCCCTTTTAGAATTGCCAAAAGTGACAATTAAAAATTATCAAAAATATTGATAAATTCTTAAAAGAACACAAAAAATATACTAAAAACACAAAAAATATACTAAAAGGAGAGGGAAATGTTTGGCAACTGGTTTGTAATTATGATTACAGTAATAGCAATTGTAAACTTTTTCCTTCTCATAGGTATGGTTTTTCTTGAAAAGAGAAAACCACAGAATATCATTGCTTGGATGACCGTGATGACATTCTTGCCAATATTAGGTTTCTTGCTCTATATAGTATTTGGCAGTGGACTATCTGTTCGTACCAGACGAATGATCAAGAAAAAGGCGATTTCAGAGCGTGACATTATCAAGAATATCAAAGGTATTCAAACACTTGAACAAGCAAGACTTGACGGAATTTTAATCAATGATCGAGAACTTGCAACATTTTGCTATTCATTTGGTGCATATCCGCTTCCAGCAAACAAAGTAACCATTTTCAACTTTGGCGAGAGCAAAATTGAAAGTTTAAAACAAGACCTATTAAATGCCAAAAGCACAATACACATGGAGTATTATATCTTTGCAAATGATGGGGTAGGAACCGAGATCATGAACATCCTTTGTAAGAAGGCAAAAGAAGGAGTCGATGTCAAACTGATATACGACTCAATCGGTTCTCGTCATGCACCGCGCAAGTTTTTCAATAGGCTTGTAAGTGCTGGCGGGCAGGTAGGGGAATTCTTTCCGCCATTTATGCACATACGACTTTTAAATCTCAAGCTTAACTATCGCAATCACCGCAAAATTGTGGTTATTGATGGCAAAATTGGTTATACTGGTGGTATCAATATTCGAGATGACCACATGGGCAAGGATAAGAAACTAAAGCCGTGGCGTGACACTCATATCAAGATTGAAGGAAGTGGAGTATATGCACTCCAAAACATATTTTTAGATGATTGGCGTTATTGTAAAAACGACAATACACCACCACAACTATATCTTACAAATGGCTATTTTCCTTCGCCAGAGCTTAAGGGGAATGCCACAATGCAGATCATGACTTCAGGGCCTGATAGTCAGGTGCAGAGAATAAAAGAAACCTTTGTGCACATGATCATAAATGCCAAAGAGAGAATTTTTATTCAAACGCCATACTTTGTGCCAGATGATGTCTTTATATCGGCAATTCGCATTGCAGTCAAAAGCGGAATTGATATCTCCATAATGGTGCCAACAAAACCAGACAAGAAAACAGTCTACCTTGTAACTCTATCCTTCTTAAGAGAGATGGCAGAACTTGGAGTAAAGATCTATCTATATGACGGGTTTTTGCATAGCAAAGTGATCTTAGTAGATTATAACAAACTTTCAATAGGAACCTGTAATACTGACAATCGTTCTTTTGGACTCAACTTTGAAGATACAGCAATTATCTATTCAAATGATCTCAATGCCACTTACTTTGAACAAATAAAAAAGGATATCTCTTGTTCTAGACTTGCAGGCGTCAGCTATTTCCAAAAGAAACGTTGGATAACAAAATTCTTACAAGCGATTATGCGTCTATTATCTTCATTATTCTAGTTTTATTTGCGTTTTTTAAAATTAAAAATGGAAATTTCATAATTATTAATAAAATTTTAATAATTTTCTAAAATTTTTGCTTATTTTTTAAATTTTTTGCTATAATTATTCAAATTTTTATAAGGGGAAAGAAAAAATGGAAAAATCTTATGTTATGGTAAAGCCTGAATTTGCAAACTATCCACAAGTGATAGATTATGTAAAAAGCCAGTTGCAATCAGTTGGTATGCAAATTGTCAAAGAGGGGTATATAAAATATGATGCACTCTCTGCACGCAAACACTATGCTGAACATGTAGGCAAAGACTTTTATCAAGGACTTGAAGAATATATCACAAGTGATAAGGCATACGGAATGGAAGTTCAGGGTGACGATGCAATTGCAAAGATACGCAAACTTGTTGGAGCAACTAAAAATCCTGATCCGCACACCATTAGATATGAAGTGCCAAAGATGCTCAATCTACCACTGCGCATTACGCAAAATGTAGTGCATGCATCGGACAGCGTAAACTCTGCCGAGAGAGAACTTGAAATTTTTTATACACTGCTTAAAAAATAAGTCTTATTAAAAAAAACTCGACGAGGGGTGAACCCCATAATTAAATGTACTTAAAAAGTTAGATATACTTTAGAAGGCACATTCAATTGTTCGTCGAGATTTTTTGTGATTTTTATAGGTCTCTATAATTAAAAAGTGAATTATCTTTATCAAAATTGCAGACATCCTTTAAATAGAGTCTGTTGTATTTGCTATTTTTATAGTCACTATAATCTTCAAATTGATCTAGTCTTTTAGTGAGTCCAAAACAATTTGTTTTCATCATCGCGCTTATGACATTTTCGTTAAGCGAATTGGCAACTTTTGCCATTGATTTAATTTGTGCTAAAGAAAGTGCGAGTACATGGTTTTCTTCGATACTTTTCTCGTAAATCTCTACATAGGTCTTAATAAGTGAATCTATATCCTCAATATTCTCAAGCCTTTTATATGATTCATGACATGGATAGAATTCAAGTCCTTTATTATATAGGGCATAACGTACAGAATTTGATAGATCTATACCATTCAATCTAAGCCATGCGCTTGATATGACATGGTTGTTGATATGGTTTTCTTTAAGCCAGGCACTCTTGCTTCTATCAAGATCATAGACAGGATAGATAGCACCATCGTTTGTGATTATCCCTTTATTTAATATTTTTAAGTCATTTTCATCAGTTTCTTTTGCTTGTTGTGCAGAATAACAGCCATGTATTTGTCTTGAAAAGAAATCTGGCCTAAAATTAAAGAAATATTTGTTATATAGATACATTACATCCGAATATTCACAATCGACTAGTCTTGTCTTGCCATCAAGCATTGCTTTTTCAAGTTGCTTATTCATTTTTTTCTCCTTTTTGGCCTATTTTCGTTTTTAATTAATAAAAAAGAATAAATTTATTTGTTTATATGCCTTACTTTGTATTACAATTATATGACAAAATGATTGTTTTGTCAATTTGTATTTTTACAAATTTTATATCTATTTCTTACTTTATATAATCTATCGACATAAAAGGACAACTTATGGCAAATATTGAATTACTTGCTCCTGCAGGGAATTTGGACAGTCTAAAGATGGCAATTTTTAGTGGTGCGAATGCGGTCTATCTTGGTCTTGACGATTTTAACGCAAGGGGAAATATTGAAAACTTTAATAGAGAAAATCTCGCGCAGTGTGTAGATTTCGCTCATCTTTTTGGCGTCAAAATATATTTAACTATAAACACGCTTATCAAAGATGAAGAAGTAGACGATTTTTTAAATCTTGTCAAATTTGCATTAGAAAGTAATGTTGACGCCTTTATCATCCAGGATATCGGCATGGCTTATCTATTAAGATTCTCTTTTCCTTCTATTGTGCTTCACGCAAGTACACAAATGGGTGTGCAGACACTTGAAGGGGTGCAGTTTTTAGAGAGATTAGGGTTTTCTCGGGTTGTGCTTGCAAGAGAA
This sequence comes from uncultured Clostridia bacterium, assembly GCA_944349615.1. Taxonomy (GTDB): domain Bacteria; phylum Bacillota; class Clostridia; order Christensenellales; family UBA1242; genus Caccovivens. The sequence continues at coordinate 31,292 of CALVNK010000005.1, read as the reverse complement.
ACTTCGCTTAAGGAGATAAGGCGAATAAAAGAAAATACACCTATAGAGATTGAGTATTTTGTGCATGGAGCGCTATGTGTGGCGTTTTCAGGTAATTGCTACTTATGCAGTTTGCTTGCTGGTGCAAGTGGTAATCGTGGCAAGTGCAAACAATTCTGTAGGCTTAAATATAGTTTGCAAACGGAAAATGTGCAAAAAGAAGGTTATCTATTGAGTACAAAAGATTTTTGTATGCTTCCATCTTTAAAGGAATTATGTGAGGCGGGAGTTACAAGCTTAAAGATTGAAGGCAGAGCAAGACGAGCAAGTTATGTTGGCGAGATAGTTCGTTTGTATAGATATTCACTTGATCATCAATTCACTTTGGAGGATCAAGCAATTGAAAACGCAAAGAAGGTTTTCAATCGCGGTAATTTTGTGCAAGGGTATTTTAAAGATGAAAAGATTATCTATGACAAATGTCAAAACCACATAGGCGAATATATTGGCAAAGTAATAAAATGTAATAGTGGACGAAAATTCAACGAAATCTTTATTCAGTCAAGTCAAAAGATAAATAGAGGCGATGCACTAAAATTTTTTGATAATGAAAAGGAATGCGGATCTATTGTTGCAAATGATGTTCAAATGGTCGGGGACAGGTTATATAAAATAACTTCAACCTTTCTGCCTAAAAAACTTTGGCAGGTAAATCGAATTGTAGATATAGAGTTTGAAAAGAAGATTTTAGATCGAAAGCGAAAATTGCCTGTAATGGTAGAATTTATCGCTAGAGCAAACCATCACTTAAAAGTCAAACTTGAATGTGGCGATAGTAAAATAGAACTAAAGTCTGATTTTGTTTTAGAGCCTGCACAAAATCAACCAATAACAAGAGAAGATGTCAAAAACTGTTTTGAAAAATGTGGTGAAATATTTTACATTAAATCAATTAAAACCTACATGGATGATATCTTTATTGCTAAAAGCAAATTGAATGAATTTAGGCGACAAGCATTTTCGCAACTACAAAATGAAATACTAAAATGCTATCAATTAGAAAATGACCTTGAAAAACATAAAATACAAAAAAATGAAAAAATTTCACTAAAAAATCAAAAAAATGTGTCAAAAAAGATGATTTTATCACAAAATCTCGAAAAGCTTGCTAAAAATGCTGATGAAAATACAATTTTAGTATATGACTTTAACAGATTAAGTTTTGATGAATTGGAAAACTTTTGTAAGGAAAATAAAATATATTTATTTTTACCAGTAATCTCGACTGAAGAAGATTTGTGCGTTTTAAAATCTTTCCTAGAAAGAATAGAAAATCTAGGCATAGTGGCATCTAATTATTCGCATTTATCTTTAATTTCTCGTGATAGAATAATAATTGGCAACAATATGAATGTCTACAATTCCTATTCAGTTAAGTTTTACAAGGAAAATAATTTTGAAAATATTATCTTAAGAATTGAAGATAACAAGTTTGCAAAAATTTTTAATTCTGGGGCTAGGCTTTTTGCTTTTTCATCTTATTATCCAAACTTCATGTATTTTAAACATTGTCCGTTTAAAGAACATATTGGCGGTGACTGCAAAAACTGCAGGTATAAAGAAGGGATTTCTTATAGTTTAAATCAATATAATTTTGATCTTAAAAGAAAAAAAATCTCCTCTTGTCAATTTGTTTTAAAATCAAAACAAAAATTTGACAAGTCTTTACCAGATAATATAGGCGAAATAATTGAAATCTAGTGTTTGCATTTATATTTAAAGTTTTTTGGACTTTAGATTAAAAAATATTTCATCGTAACATGAAATGCTATACTTTTTAGTATAGTGTTTTTTGTTAACCATTTCACAATCTTGATAAACAATCTAATATTTGATCTGCCTTATTGCAATTGTAATAATAGTAGTTGTTGTCATAGAAGAAATTGTTTTTGTGGTTTTTGCGGGTTTTCACGATGCGATTGTTTTAACTTTAGATTTCCAAGAAATTGTTGTAATCGTAATTGCTTCCGCTTTAGAAATCATTGCAACGAGTGTCATTGCTTTAGATGTAATAGATGTTGTAATAAGTTTGACAATTGCAATATGAAGAACCCTTGGTTTTAGCTTAAATTAATAATTTCTTTTAAAATAAGAAAAAGCGATTTTTCATAGATGATTGATCGCTTTTTTAATTTAAAATATACACAAAAGTGTTGGAAATATCTAATTATTGTTATATACTTTATATATGAATATAGAATGTTTTGCACCGGTTATTGATAATGATTGCAAAATTTTAATTTTGGGCAGTTTTCCTAGTGTTAAAAGTAGAGAAATAGGGTTTTATTATGGTAATAAGCAGAATAGATTTTGGAAGGTGCTTGAAGAGTATTTTGATGAAATGATAGAAGATGATATTGACTATAAAAAGAAATTCCTTTTAAAACATAATATCGCAATTTGGGATATAGTGAAGTCATCATCTTTAAGAGGTTCAAGTGATAGCGAACTTAAGAATAATATTCTCGAGATTAACGATATAAATTTGCTTTTGAAGAAATATCCAGATATTGTGGCGGTTTTTTGTAATGGGAAGGCAAGTTTAGATATAGCTAAAAAATATTTTCCAAATATTAATTTTGACTATCTTCCATCCACAAGCCCTGCAAATGTTTCATTTTCAAAGCAAGTGTGGTTTGAAAAGTTAGAAAAATATTTATTAATTACGAAATAAAATATCATTTATAAATTGAATAAGCAGGAGAAGAATATGAAATATTGCAAAGCAAGTTATACAGATCTAGAAAAAATATGGAATAAAGATATAGAAGAAAACAAGGATGACAAGAGATATATTAAATGGAAAGATGAGTTCATTAAGGCGAATAAAAATGGAGATATAGTCACATTTGTTGCCAAAGATGAAGATCAGCCTATAGGACAAATCACTCTTGTTTTAAATAAAGATTGTCTTAAAGTCAGTTGCAGGGATATGCTATGTGACGGAGAGACTTGCGCAAATTTTTCGACATTTAGGATAGATAAAAAATATGAAAATCAAGGGCATATCTCAACTCTTGTTAGGCTTGCTGAAGATTATGCTCGCGGGATCGGAATAAAATGCATAACCATAGGTGCGGAAGCTAAAGAGAGTCGAACACTTGCCATTTACCTTCATTTAGGATTTCGCGAGTTTGTTACCAGCATTTACGATAGCGGAGATTTGATTTTGTACTATAAAAAATATCTATAAGATAACCAAAAATATTATGCTTTGTTATGATGCCAGATATAATCAAATGTGCAACAATGAAAATAACAGAAATGCCTCTAAAATTCTAAAAGAGTTTAAAAGGAGTTAATATAATATGGAAGAGTTAGATATTTACACTGATAAATTTCAATATATAGGAAAATGCGAAAAAGGGGAATGTCATAAAAAGGGATATTGGCATAAAGTGATAACGGTACTCGTTATTAATCCAAAAACCAAAAAAGTTTATTATCAGAGAAAATATCCTAAGAATGCTGAAATAAATGATGAAAATTCTTTATTAGATTTTACTGTTGGTGGACATATCCAAGCTGGAGAAACTGAGGAAGATTCTGTTAGAGAAATTAAAGAAGAGTTGCTTGAAGATGTAAACTTGCGCGATTTGGTTTTTCTAGGTATAAGACAAACTGCAGCCACTGTAAATCAAGATTATATAGCAAATGAATTTCAATATGTTTATTTATATCCATGTAATAAAAATCTTGAAGATTTTTCGGTAAATGGTGATGAAATCGGCAGATTGGTTGAGGTAGATTTGCAAGATGCATTAGATTTGTTTTATAAAGAAAAAGAAGATATTTTGGCTAGAGAAAAATATCTTTTAAATAATAAATATATTATAGAAGAAAAACGTATAAGCTTAAAAAATTTTATGATTTGCTATCAAATAATAGATGAATTTTTTAAGAGAATGCTTATTGCCGCTAAGAGATATTGTGATGGAGAAGATCCAAAATATATTATGTGGTAAGAGCTAAATTTCTAATAATTTCTAAAATACGGCTTGAAGAATTTCCATCTCAACAAAAAAATATTGAAAGAAACATGGTTTGAAATAATGCTTAGCAGAAGACTTTTTATTAAATTGATTAGTATTGGAGCCCTTGGGTTCTCGTCCCGAATAAAGTGTATAAAAAACCGCAATCAATTTTTGCGGTTTCTTGGTGCGTCTGCTGGGACTCGTCGTCGCAAACTATGCTTAGGGTAATTTGCTAAACGCAAATTAGCCATTGATGCTCGTTTGCTCCTTTTTCCCAAAAATACTAAAGTATTTTCGGGAGCCCTTGGGTTCTCGTCCCGATTAAAGTCTATAAAAAACCGCAAAACTATTTTGCGGTTTACTATGGTGCGTCTGCCGGGACTCGAACCCAGAATAACGGTTCCGTAGACCGTCGTGATATCCATTTCACCACAAACGCATTAGCGATTTTTTTGCTTAGTTATTATAGCATATTTCTTTTCTTTTTGCAATATTTTGATAGATATTTTTTAAATTATTACTTTTTGATTTCGTAATTATAAAAATAGGGTAGTTTTATATTCTTGAAAATATATTTTTGAAATTTCAGATTTACTTCTGTTTTTTTCATGTTTTGCTATATCTTTTGTCGATATTTTTCCTATTGATTTTCTAGTATGGATATGATATAATTTTTACAACATGCCTGAAATTTTGATTTTATGGCAGGAATATGAAGAAGGTAAAACACCAGAGGCACAGTTTGTTAAAGAGATTGACAAATTAGACGCTATAATGCAGAGTAAAATTTATGCAGACTCTGAAAACCGACAAGATGTATTTGAAGTGTTTAAAAATTCAGTCTAGACATATTTAATAGATATATTGACAATGAAAATTCAGTTCCAGACAACGATAGAGATCTATAAATAAAAGCCTTTTAAAATGGATATGTCCATTTCAAAAGGCTTTTTTTTATTCTATTTAATTAATTTTTTGCATTTTTTTGATTATTTTCCTATTGAACTTGAGAAGTTGATTTGTGGATAGGCATTTTCTGCAATAAGTTTGTTTATTTGGCTGTCAACTTCTTTTTTGGTCGGTATTCCATTTTGTGCCGAGTGGTGTTGAATTTTCATGGCACTTGCAACATTTGCTCTTATCAAGGACTGTTCGAAAGTATAGCCTCTAAATAGTCCTGCCACAAAATTGCCTACAAAGGTTTCACCTGCGCCTGCAGTATCCACGACTTGACCAAGATTGAAAGCTGGAAGACGCACAATATCTTTGCCATTATGATAGATTAGCCCATTTTCGCCGAGAGTGACAATCAATTTATTAGGATACTTTTTAATGGCATCTTCAATTGAATATCCTTCAAAAATTCTCTTGCATTCTATTTCATTTGCCGTGATATAAGTCACTTTATTTAACAAATCTGCATTTTCCTTATCATAGATTTTAAGATGGTCAGGGCGGGTAGGGGTTAAGACTATAGTCTTGTTATTTTGGTAACAAAAGTCTATAAGAGAGTGTAAAAAACTTTTTGGAGCTTTGAATTGACTTACTACAATTTTGGCATTTAATATAAGCTGGCGATATTTTTCAATCAAGTCATCATCAAAACTATCTATAGCGCTTGTCATTCTCTTTAAGTCGATATCACCGTTACTTGAAAGATAAATACTACTAAAATCGTTGTAAATATCAGGGTCAAGCTCAACATTGTCGACATTGATCATATTGTCCTTTAAGTTTTGCAAGATGAGTTTTGTAGTTGCTTTTTCTCCCTTTTTAGCACTAAGTCTTGTAAGCATGACTACATTTGCGCCAGCTTTACTTGCACTTATTGCTTGGTTTGCACCTTTTCCGCCTGTCTTTAAGATGTTAGGTTTTTTCGGAAAAGAAAAATTTTTGTTTTGATAATAGGTTTTATCAAGTGTGCAACCGCCTAAGACTAATACATATTCCATAATTATCTCCTAATTTAATTTTATCGGCTTTTTTAAAAATAGTCAATCATTTAAAAACAATTCTTAAATATTATTTTAAATACTTTGAAAAATAATCAAAAAATGATAGAATATATTTTGGAAAAAGTTATGCGAGAGAGAAAATTTTTAGACTACGAAAAAAATTATCAAGGAAAGTTGATAGCAGGAATAGATGAAGCAGGACGTGGCCCACTTGCTGGACCTGTCGTTTGTGCAAGCGTGATTATGCCACTTGACGAAAGTAGCATAATTGAAGGGATTGATGACTCAAAAAAACTTTCGCAGAAAGAAAGAGAAAGACTTTATCCGCTTATAATTGAAAAGGCGATAAGTTATTGTATAGTTGAGATAGATAGTGATATAATCGATAAGATAAATATTTTAAATGCGACAAAACTCGGCATGAAAAATGCACTTTGCGGGCTTTCAGTCAAACCTGATATAGTCCTTATAGATGCAGTAAAGATTGACACTGACTTGCCACAGGACAATATCATCAAAGGTGATAGCAAATCTTACAATATTGCTTCGGCATCAATACTTGCAAAGGTTTATCGGGATAGGCTTATGATGAAATACGATCTTGAATATCCCGAGTACCAATTTGCAAAGCACAAGGGCTACGGAACAAAATTACATATAGAAAATATAAAAAAATATGGCAAATGCCAGTTGCATCGGCAAACATTTATTAAAAAATTTGTCGATTAAGGTATTGTCAATTTAATATAAACTATGTGATGTTAAAATTTAAGCAAGTTAAATTTTAATTTTGCTAAACGCAAAAACACAATAAATTGTGTTCATCACAGTATGTATGACCATCAGCCTCACTCAAATACAACTAAAGTTGTGCTTGGTTCGGCTTCCGGTAATATAAACATGTTAAACTATTACCGCATAAAAATTTATACTAAAAAAGGATAAAAAAGATGAAATCAATTTATAAATATTATAAGGAACGATTAATTGAAATAAGCGGAAAGAATAGAAGTCTTTATTCAAAAAACATAAGCAAGAAATATGCCTATGATATTGGTAAGGTTATAGGTGACGATAAGGAAGAATTTGATCTTTTCTACAATTTTATTTGGAAGGGTAAACGAACGGGCTATGCTCTTATAAGAAAGGAAGCAAAGGACCGCATCTATAAAAATTTTGACCTTGAGAAAAAAATCAAGGCATCTTTTGTCGATACAAAAAATCTTTCCACTGAGGAAAAACGCAATGAAAACTTAAGGCGTGAAAGATTGAAACGAGAAGAAGGGAAGAAAATTATCACTTCGCAGGTAACTCAACTTAAAGCACTCAAAAGAGAGATTGAAGAATTTGCTAAAGAAACAGGACGATATGAGATGTTTGTGGGCTATCCTTTTGTAAAGGGTTGTATCGGTAAGGATACACTTATCAAAGCGCCACTTATATTATTTCCTGTTACTATTGAAATTGAAGATGACAAAACTTGCGTGATTGAGGCTAAATCCAACGAACTTATACAGTTTAACAAGGTACTACTTCTTGCCTATGCGAAACAACATAGATTGAACTATGATGGCATGATCATGGAGTTTGATAATCTTATGGATTATAAACTACGAAATATCAAAGATGTGCTTGACTATTTATCAGCGTATGGCTTTAAATTTGAAATGGACAAAAGTTTTTCTAAAGGACTTATAAGCTATGATAAAATTGAAGAGCCTTCTTTGCGTGAAGAAGACCTTTCACTTTACAATGCCTGTGTAGTTGGTAGGTTCCCACTTGCAAATGCCATATATAATGATTATTCTATTTTACAAAAAAAACGTCTTTCTTCTGATGCGATTGATCAATTACTTGATGGAAAACCAGCAAAAAAGATTAAAAAGACAAGTGACTACACCTTCACTATAAACGATCTTGACTATGCTCAGGCAAACGCGATCGAAAAACTCAATCAAAGCGGAAATCTTGTCATATATGGCCCGCCTGGAACAGGTAAATCGCAAACGATTGTCAATATTATATCGGATGCGATCGGCAAAAATAAGAGAGTGCTTGTTGTTTCACAAAAGAAAGCGGCACTCGATGTTGTTTTCAACCGCTTGAAAGGTTTAAACAGCAAGTGTATGTTTATAACAGATGCCGAGAAAAATAAAGTTGAATTCTATGAAAGATGCAACAAGATGCATCAGGCTGTGCTTTCAAATAGTGAAACTAGTGCCAGCATTGAAGACTATGAGCAGGTGGATAAGTACATCAATGATGAGATAAGACAACTCGAAATCATTTCAGATACGCTCTATCAAAAAACGCCTTTTGGGCTTTCCTTACAGGAGATGTATGCAAACAGTGCACGAATTGGCAAAAATAGCAATGATTATGTGATCTACAAGCAGATGCTTAAAAATAAAGACATCATGGCTATGGACTATAAGCAAATCTATCAAACTTTGCGTGTTATAAAGGAAAAGAATAAGAGTGATCTGTACTATAGATATATCGAACTTAAAAAGAACAATCCGCTTATCGATCATATCAAAGCAGATGTTGATATCCATGTAATTAATCAAACTAAAACATATATAAATGGACTCATTGCGAAAACCATAATTCCATTTGATACCGCTTCACATCCACACGCAAGACAGATGATGGTATATATGCTTGAAAATGACATTGACAATATTGATGATATGAAACCGCTCATCAAGATGATTGCAAAAATGGACAATAAAAATCTTTACAATGGTCTAAATTGGTCAAAAGTGTTGTTCCCTGCCTATCCATTTGTGAAAAATAAGGCTTTAAAGAAAGAGGAGGAGATTAAAGAGCAGTTTGAAAACACTTTGAGTGATATCAAAGAATATATCACAAATTACTCATTGCTTGAAAAGGTGCTTGATAGAAAAGGCTACCTTATGACAATAGACAACATTGTCAATGGAAATACAATATTCTTGCGTTTGCTTCTAAATGCTCTCGATGACTATGTTGAAGTGCGAGATATAAATATCGCCCTTAAAAATTTGTCACGCGAAGAAAAGATTATTTTAAACTTTGCATTTATAAATTCAAAGAATTCTCGTGGATACAAGGAAATCATTTCAAAACTGCTTGAAATAAGAGTTTATCACGAAGCGGTAAAGTATGAGGAATTATATAAGAATGAACTTTCAAAAATAATTGACTTTGAAAACATTAGAAATAGAATTCTTTCACTAAAAGAGGAAGAAAAAAATATTTCCATTAATCTTTGCCTTGACAAATTCAAGCAAGAGTATGTAGATTTCTATAATAACAGCGAGGACAACAAAAACTATCTCTATCAAATCACCAAACAGCAGGGTCTGCTTCCAATTCGTAAGATGATGGAACTTCATGGAGATTATCTTCTAAAATTATTCCCTTGCTGGCTATTATCACCTGAAAGTGTTTCGACAATATTCCCGCTCAATAAGAATTTGTTTGATATTATTCTCTTTGACGAGGCAAGTCAGGTGTTTATTGAGAATACTTTGCCTACAATCTATCGCGGTAGATATATTGTGGTGGCGGGTGACTCAAAACAATTAAGACCAACAGCAACATTTATGAAACGCTATATGGGTAATGACAGCGATGAAGAACTCGACCTTGCAACTCAGGCGGCACTTGAAGTGGAAAGTCTGCTCGACCTTGCAACTTCCAGATATACATCTACAAATCTTACATATCACTATAGAAGTAAAAATGAAGAACTTATCAACTTTTCAAACTATGCTTTCTATGATGGTAAATTGCAGATAGCACCGAACATATCTAAAAATGTAGGCAATAAACCAATTGAAAGGATAAAAGTCAACGGAAAATGGGTAGGGAGATGTAATAGAGAAGAAGCAAATGCCATTGTAAGTTTACTTAAAAAACTCATTAAAAACAAACGCAATAAAAGTTCAATCGGCATTATTACTTTTAATACAGAACAAGAAAACGCAATCGAAGACGCAATTGACGCCGAGTGCCAAAAAGATAGCGCCTTTAGAGATGCCTATATACGAGAGAGAAATAGAAAAGAAAATGGTGAAGACACTTCAATTTTCATTAAAAACCTAGAAAATGTTCAGGGTGATGAACGCGATATAATCATCTTTAGTATAGGTTACGCACGCAACGAATATGGCAAGGTTGTGGCTCACTTTGGCTCACTTTCAGTTGAGGGCGGAGAAAACAGACTTAATGTTGCAATTACTCGTGCCAAAGAAAAAATTTATGTTGTGACAAGTATTGAACCTGAGGAACTTATGGTCGAAGGAAGCAAAAATGCAGGACCAAAGATTTTCAAGAGTTATCTAAAATATGTAAGGGCAATATCAAACAAAAAGAAGAAGGAAGCCGAGTTTATTCTCGATAGTTTTAAACCGCCAAAGGTTAACACTAGCGAAATTGTCATTGAAAATCAACTTGAAGATGCAATAAAAGAAGAACTTGTCAAACTTGGCTATGATGTTGAAACAAATCTCGGCAACACCGACTATAAACTCTCTCTTGCCGTGTATGACAAGAAATTGGATAGATATCTGCTCGGCATTGAATGTGACTATTCTGCATATAAGAGTAGTGAGTCTATTCTAGAGCGAGATGTCTACCGCACAAAATTCCTGCAATCGCGTGGCTGGAATATCATGCGCGTATGGAGCAGAGATTGGTGGCATAACAAAAATAAAGTTATTTCTAATATTGTAAAACTGATATCTTTAAGTAAGAAAAAACTTGAAAAGAATTAAATATAACTAAAAATTAGAAAAAAACTAAAAAAATAAGCAAAAATACATTAATTTTTAGATTTTTCAACAAAAAATAGACTGAATTTGGATAATTTCTCCATTTTCAGTTTTTTTTATTTTATACGCAAATCAGATTTATATGTTTAATTTTATAAAATCATTTGTCACATTTTCATAAATTTAAAATAACTTGATATTAGGGGCTTTACAGGGAAAGCGTACAAAGGAGAAATTTTTGGATAGCACTATAATCACAATCATTGGTGTCGGTTTTGTATTCTTAATGACAACGCTCGGTTCTGCAGTGGTGTTTCTATTTAAGAAAAATGTAAGTGACAAGATCAACAGTTTGCTTTTAGGTTTTGCATCAGGGCTTATGATTGCCGCGTCTATTTGGTCACTTATTTTGCCATCTATTGAAGGGGCGGAAAGTCTTGGCAAGTGGAGTTTTGTTCCTGCAACCGTAGGGATAATATTTGGCGCGCTGTTTTTAATACTATTAGATAAACTAGTGCAGTTTATCATTAAGCGAAAGGGCAAAAATGGTAATGGTCTTACAAAACCTATCAAACTTTTCATAGCAGTCACTTTGCACAACATTCCAGAAGGGCTTGCTGTTGGGCTTGCCTTTGGAAATGCTATCGTTGCAAGTCAAATTTCAGCCTTCTATTCTGCTCTTTGGCTTGCTATTGGAATTGGCATACAAAATTTTCCTGAGGGTGCAGCGCTAGCTTTGCCTATAAAAGATGAATATAATTCAAAGAAAAAAGGCTTTTTATTTGGAGTTGCAAGTGGGGCAGTAGAGCCAGTGATGGCTGTAATTGGTATATTTTTATCTAGCGCGCTATCATCGATCATGTCATGGCTTCTTGCCTTCTCGGCAGGGGCAATGCTTTTCGTTGTTGCAGAAGAACTTTTACCTGAAGCAAAATTTAAAAGTGGCGCATTTGTCAGTACATTAGGATTCATTCTAGGTTTTGTACTTATGATGATACTTGATGTTGCACTCGGCTAAATTTATCTTTTGTCGCAAGCGATTTAAAATGCATAAATATATAATGTTTGCTAAAGATAAAATAGACGAAAAAAATATTAATATTTTTGATTGTTTAAAAATAAATAAATTTTCTTACTAAAAATCAAAGAAGTGTTTGCGAATATGCACATATATGCTAAACTAATGAAAAGAAATTTGTGGAGGAGATATGTCATATTTTAATTATCATGCAAAAGTAAAGAAATTGATTTTGTCAGGCCTTTTAGAAAGATATGAGTTTGTAGATGATTATAACGGTATAAAGCCGGCACTCGTACTATACTTCAAAGATAACCCGCCTATGCCGATTAGGAGTTATCGCTGGGAAGAATATCTGCCTTTTTTGCAAATGCTTGGTGACAAGCGCGAAAATGAAAAAAATATTATAAAAATACATAAAATTTTTGACATTATTTAAAAAGTGAGTATAATCATAGTTAGGAGGAATTATTTATGGCAACAAAGAAAACAACTACTAAAAAATCGTCAAGTTCATCAAGTTCTTCTAAAAGAACTGTATGGGGGCTCAACAAGATTTCATTTTGGACAATAGTTGCAGTGACTTTCCTTTACGCTGTATCTCTTGTTCTTGCAGCTTGTAATGTAAACTTGAAAGTTGTATCAGCACTTCAAGGTGTAGCGACTGCTATAATGATCATCATTGTTGCGATCTTAGCATGGCGTTATGTAAGACCAAAGCCAATGGTTTGGAAAGTGCTTTATGTTATCTGCCTTTTGATCGTAATTGCAGGTATCATCGTTCCACTTGTAGTGTAATGTCAAATATGAATTTGGATCGATTTAAACAATTAAACACGAAAATTTCTTAAATTTTCGTGTTTTTTTATAAAATCTATTATATTTTCGCGTTAAATATTGAAAAATTATACAAAATATTATATAATATGTCTTATGGAAAAGAGTGAAACAAAAGTAAAAGCATTGAGTAGTAATAGATTAGTATTGCCATGTCTTTTTATAGTCTTTGCTATAATTTTAGAACTGGTAAATTTTTTGTATTTAGGTTTTACTAACTCGCAAGGTAGACTAATGGGACTTCCAACTTATTTTCTATTTGATCTTGCGATAATTGTCATGATTGCAGGGGTAATCTATGTTTCTTACAATAAGATTGCTATGCAAATACTCTATTATCTATTTTTGACCATACAATTTGCAATGAATATTGTCAATTCAACTATGTATTATATATTTGGCGATATTCTATCGTTCGATCTTCTCAAACTTGGTGCTGAAGCCACAACAGCGATTACGGCTGATTTCATCGATTGGAAGGGAGTGGCTCTCAATGTTGCTGTATTTGCGGTTATGGTAACAATTTCAATCTTAGTCGTAAAATATAATAAAACAACTATAAAAATTAAAAATTTCTCAACCCCATATTTAATTTTGGCAGTATTCATTTTGGCTGAATGTTTTGGTTTCACTATGTTTCAAATTCAGTCTACAAATTTAATACAGGCAACAAGTGCTGACACCGAGATTGAAACGAGTGACGAATATCTTTGGGACAATTTCCAATTCAAAACTGAAGCCTTTAAGAAATTTGGTCACTATGGTTTTTATACTAAAAGTGTGCTAAATCTAATTTTTGGAAATTCAATAGATGAAGATGATTATAAGTCTTATCAAGATTTTATAGATAGTGGATATGTTGAGGGGAATACCAATGCGCCTTTATATGGTGACAATTTGATTGTTGTGCTATGTGAAAGTCTAGATTGGTATGCTATAGATCCAATCAATACTCCAACTCTTTGGAATATGGTTTATGGCGATAATGCTGTTGTGTTTGACAATTATTATGCTAGAAATAGAACAAACATCAGTGAAGGAATTGTTTTAAATGGCAGTATGCCTAAAGATTCACTAATTGTAGATGCTTATTATAATGGTTATACTTTTGACTATTCATTGCCAAATATCTTTAAATCGTGTGGGGGGGGGACGGCTACTACAACCTATGTCCACGCAAACAATAAGAGTTTCTATGACAGAGATGTCACACATACAAACGATGGTATAGGTTTTGACAATTTCATCGGATATGAAGATTACACAGGGGATTATAAGTTAAACTACTTTGGTGATTGGTTCCCAGATCTTGATTTCACTTCAAATGTAATGGACTATATTATACCTGATAGCGATAGATTTTTCTCTTTCATTGCAACTCTTTCTACTCATGGTCCTTATGATAGCCAAACTTCAGACCTTAATGAGTATTATCAATTATTTGAGCAGAATTATGACGAATTTGTAAAGTGGTTTACAGAAAACACTGATTACATCTTGCCTACAAATGAACATGATTTAACGCTATTTAAAAACTATAAAGCGGCGATGATTGATCTTGACAAGACTGTTGAAAATTTAATTCAAGAACTTGATAATCGCGGAAGAGCAGATGATACTTCAATCTTGCTTTTCGCAGATCATAATTCATATTATAGCGACCTTTGTTACAAGATTAAGGGAATTGAAAAATCGAATAGTAGCAATACCTATATAAACAATATTCCTATGATATTCTATAGTCCAAAGTATGTAAATGGTGAAAGTTATTTTGTAAGTGATTTTTGCAATACTTACGACATATTGCCTACTCTTTGTTATCTATATGGTTTGCCATCAAATACTAATTTGAATCAGGGATACAACATTTTCTCATCACAAATTCAAAATTCATTCTTTGCATCAAACCTAAGCGGAATGTTTACTGAATATATTTATAGTTCTAATATATCGGATGTTGTGGTACTAAGTGATGATGTTACTGAAAGTGACATTAAACATTTCAAAAATATCGCAAATAGATTTTATGAAAAGCAAAATTATATAGAAAAGATCTATAAAAACGGTATAAATGGTATATTTTCGCCAAAATCTTCTGCGGGAATAGAAGTTTGATGTAGAATTATACTTGAGCGGGTGTGTACATGCTAGAAGTGCTTAATTTTCACTTGTGAAAATTAAGAATTGCCTAAAGGCAATTGTAAGAGAGGCTTCTCTTACGGCTTCTAGCGTTTTTTATTCAAAATCCAAATCGATTTAAAAAGATGACTACATTTTTTATAAAATCTATTCAATCACTTTACAAATTAAACGAGAATATAATAAGATATGTTTTCAAAAATTTACATATCAAGAGAAAATCTTTTACACAACTTGCAGATGGTAAAGCAGACATCAGGACATGATATCTGTGTTATGGTCAAAGCTAATGCCTATGGACATGGCCTTAAGGAGATAGTCAGCATTCTAACAGATAAAATTGATTTTTTTGGAGTTTCAAATCAGATAGAAGCACTTTTGACAAGGCAATATACAGACAAGGATATTATAGTTTTTGGTAAATGTGAAGACTATATTACCTGTATGCAAGAAAATATATCATTTGCCTTATTTTCATATAGTGATGCTGTGCGGATAGTAAAACTTGCCAAAGAGAATAGTTTGACGCCAAAATTCCATCTCTGTTTAAATACTGGCATGAATAGGTATGGCATTCGAAAAATAGCCGAACTTAAAAAGATTATTAAATTATTAAAATATAACGGCATGTCTTTGGCTGGCATATATACTCATTTTTCTTCACTTACAACAGATAAAGACTATACTTTAAGGCAAAAGAATAGATTTTATAAATTTATAAAATATTTGCCAAACTCTTGGCATACACTTAAACATGTAGGGGGTGGAAACAGTATATTTGAAGACATAACTTGCGATATGAACAGAGTGGGGCTTGAAATATACGGCTATGGCAACAGTCAGGTTCTGCCGGTTATGCGTGTCGAGAGCGAAATAGTAGATATTGTTAAAGCAGAGAAAAATGAGCACATAGGATATCTATGCGGTTTTACTGCCACATCTGATATGACGATTGCCACAATTCCCTTAGGTTATGGAGATGGCCTGCCAAGAAAATTATCAAATAAATTGCAGATAGAAATAAATGGCAAGCAGGTTAAAAATGTAGGCAATATCTGTATGGATGCATTTATGGTGGATGTTAGCAAATTGGATTGCAAAATTGGTGATAGAGTAACTATATTGTCAAATGCATCCACTTTTGTACCTTTAATAGAGAGTACCGAGTATGAAGTCCTGACAAATTTTAGTAAATTTCGTGGCGAACGAATTATCGTATAGCTCTTTACAAATTACACTAAATATGCTATAATTAAAGTGATGGATTTCGGTAAATATAGTTTAAAAGAAGAGATTAAAGAAGAACTTGCCGATTCTGTGCAGAACAAGTACAAGATTGAGGACCTTGAATTTGATGAAAGCATAGATGATAAATACACAAGCTCTGTCTTTAACAAATACAAAAATGGCATTCACCAGAATAAGTGGTTTTTGGCTTCTGGTTCTTTGTCAATCATTTTTGGAATTATCTGTATAATCGTCATGGCTATTGTCGGTATTGTATTTGCAACAAGTTCACCATATCTATCAGGTTGGTCAGCAAGTGCTGATTATGAGGCTAAGAAGAACCAAGTTTTAATTTGTTCAATTATTATTCCAATAATTGGCATTATAAGTATTCTTGTAGGAATAAAAATATTGTCATTCTCAAAATATACTAAAGATGAACTTATTACTCATGTAGGAAAACTTTGCGGTTTTGCAGTTTTACAATTTTTATTCAGTGCATTAGTTATTGTACTGCTCACAATAATTGGGTACTTTACTGGTATTGGAAGTGACTATGGTGCAATATATTATAATAGAATTGATAGAGGAGAAGCGTCAAAGCGACTGGCAGATGCAAGAATACTCTATGAAAATCAGCTTTTAAACGAGTATGAATACAAGCGTATCAAAGAGGATATATTAAGCGATAATGATATTATCTAAAAAGTCTTTTATTGAAAAGACTTTTTTAGTTTATTTAAAATACATCTTGAAAAATGCTGAATATTGTGTTATACTTTAATTGAATTAAGTACAAGGAGAAAAATTATGTGTTTTTTTAAGAAAAAGAAAAAAGAAGAAACAAAAGCAAACAAAACTGAAGAAAAACTTGAAAAGGATACAGTAAAGAAAGAAAACACTGAAGTTAAAGAAGATAGCAAAGAAGAAAAAGGTGTTGAAAAAGAAAACTCAGAAAAATCTAAGAAAGGCGTATATAGAGTTGTCTTTGATAAAGAAGATAAGTTATGGAAAATAAAGAAAGATGGTGCAAAGCGTGTCATTGACTCTAGAAAAACTAAGGAAGAGGCACTTGCTCGTGTTCAGGAACTTAGCGAAAGTCAAGATATAAAATTTGTTGTCTATAAAAAAGACGGCAAATTTCAAAAGAAGGCAAACCTTAATTTAAAAAACAACAATGAATAGAATTTATATTTTTAATAAATTCTTAAAGCATGATAAAAGAAATTCATGCTTTTTTTAATTTTATTTGTAATTATGGTTTTTAAATGTTATCATAGTGATTGGAGATATATATGATAAAGATAATTAATTACAAAAACAAGTTTAAAATTCTTTACAAACAAATAAAAGCGGTGACTGGAGTTTACTTTGAGTTGAAGTTTAAAGCGGGTGGTTATAATGATCCTAAAGGGAAAGGTGGAACTGCTCATTTTTGCGAGCATGTGTTAATGGGTTTTTCTACTAAAAATAGGACAAGAACTGATAGGCAAAAGGATCTATATAGATTTGTTGAAATGAACGCAAGAACTTCATATCATTATGTTTCCTTTTATGTAAGAGTGCCAAATACTCAAATTGAAGAAGCAGTTGATAGATTGACAGATCCATTTGCAAATTTACTCTATTTGGACAGCGAATTTGATGCAGAGAAAAAGATTATTCAAGATGAAATTGTGACGCGCGTTAAAACGAATATTGCCACTTTATCTTTAGAGCAACGAAAGGAACTATCTAAAAATCCAGAAATTGTAAACTGTGAATTGTCACCTGCAGGGTCAAAGGAAAGTTTAGCAAAGATTACTTTGAAGGACATAAAAAACTATATCGATAGTTACTTTAATAAAGACAATATGACTATTGTAGTGACTGGAAATATATCGATAAAGAAGTTAAAAAAACTTATTGATAAGTATGTTGATCCTAGAATTAAAGACCATGGCAAGATTGGCTTTAGTCGCAGTGATTTCAAAGGGTATAAGGACAAAAAATATTTCTATCTTCAACCTGTAGAAAAAGATAAGGGACTTTTGTGTCTTCTTTACTTTTACGGCAAAAGAGATATGACAAAATATATGGATCGAAAGTATGAAGAAATAATAAGAATTTTGTCGGTTTGCTTAAATGAAATTTTATTTGTCTTTATAAGGACTAAAAAAGAATTGTGTTATGGCAGTAGTATTGATGTATTTAATCACAATATTTATCAGGCGACTGATGTATATCTAGAATGTCAAGATGATAAGATAAGCGAAGTTGTTGAAGCCTATAAAGAGTTTTATCAGACTCTGCCTGAAGATTTAGATAGAGGAGTTTTTGATAGACAAAAGGAAAAACTTGAAAACTTAGCAAATTTCGATTTAAAATCGACAAGGATGCAAGCGGGCATGTTATTTTCTCAGTATGATGACTTTGGAAACATTATAGATGATGATGTAAAATATACGAAGAAATTGTATGATAGTATAAGTTATGATGATGTCAATCGAGAATATAAAAAGTGTTTTAGTGCAAAGCCAATTCTTTTTATAATGAGTGAAAATGAAAAATATAAAGATTTTGATTATCAAGGGTATGTAAGGTCTATTTATAAAAAAGCATAAATTTAAAAAAATCAACATGTGATTGTTGATTTTTTGTTTTATGTAATAAGGATAGTATAATAAATACGCAAAAGGTCGCAAAAATTTTATTTTTAAAATTTTTGCAAATTTGCAAGCAAATTTATAGGCACAAAAGAATTTTTGTGCCTATAGCCCTTTGCGTATTAATCAAATCTCAACTTTTTTACGAATAGCAGACAATATTTCTTTAAAAACTACATCTTTTGGTTTAGAGGCGTCAATTATAGCAAATCTTTCAGGTTCTTTTTTTGCCATATAATCAAAACCTTCGAGTACGCGTCTATGAAAATCTAAGCCTGCCTTTTCTATGCGGTCAAGCTCTAAATCAATGTTTTTCTTTCTTTCGAAAGCTATTTGCGGATCAAGTCTTAAATAAATTGTAAGATCTGGCGTAAAATTATCGATTATATTCTCTGTGAAATTGATCATATCGTCAATTGGCATGATTTGTCTACCACTTGCTTGATATGCGATAGTGGAGTCATTAAATCTATCACCAATTACAATTTTACCTTCTTCAAGGGCAGGCTTAATAACTTTTTCAATATCCTCAATTCTTGCTGCCAGATAGAGCAAAAGTTCTGTCTTTTCAAGTGGCGGGTCAATTTCATAGTTAAGAATAAGGCGCCTTATCTCATCTGTAAGTGGCATTCCACCTGGTTCTTTAGTGAAGAGTGCGTCTATTTTTTTGTTTTTAAAATACTCTTTAAGCATTTGGATTTGAGTAGTTTTCCCGCAAGCTTCTCCACCTTCTAGTGTAATAAATATTCCTTTCATAATCTGCCTTTAAATATTAATCATGACAATGATGCTCTCCATCGCATCCGCATCCACAGTCATCTACGATTTCAACATATTTATCTAAGTTGAAAGCTTTGTATATGTTTTCTGGCATTTGGTCAGTTGTGGTATATCCAGGTTCAGCGCAAAGCACTTCAACTATACGGTTGATCACAGTTGCGCAGGTCAATTCTACAGTTGACGGTCTTTCAATCACAACTCTTGTATTTGGCTCGCCCATTATAGTCCAGTCATTGCAATCAAATTCATTTTTATCATAAACCTTTCCTATACACTCTGATTGAATGGTGATTCCTTCCTTTGTCTTTGTTGTAACAACCGCGCTCATTCCAGTGCAATGACCTTTAGGTATAGTCATGTCTAAGGTTGATGAGTAGATATCATGTTCAGCAATCTGTGGCACAGATTTTTGAGTTTGACTTACAACATGAAGTCCAAGTTTGGAACATAGCCAGCCATTGACATTCCACATATAACTAGGCGCAAATTTGCCTTTTTTAATAAGCTCTTCTCTTTCCTTTTCACTTATATTGTCATGAGAGGCAACTTCTTTTTCAAATTCTTCTGCTCTTAAGCCTGCACCATGTACTCTAGCAAGTGAAATTCCATAGTCTTCGACATTGTAACTAGATTTTCCTTTTATTGTGTCAATCTTATGAGTAGCACCTGCAAGTACGCTTATAAGATTTCCCCAGAATACATCTTGATATCCGCTTCCGCAGATTGTACAGCCAGTGCTCTTTGCAAGTTTATCAAGTTTTTTTGCAAGAGTCGGATTTGAGTTTTGTGCATAGAAAGCCTCTTCGCAAGTGGAAATTGCATTTACACCATTTTTAGCACATATCTCATAGATAGGGTAGTTTTCTGCAAATATACTTGTTGTTGTGACAACAACTATATCAACTTCATGTGATTGTAAGAAAGCGTCAAATTCATCAGCGTGTTTAATTTTGACCTTAAGTGGTTTATCACTATCTAGAACGACAGATAGATCTTTACCGATCAAACTATTGTCGATATCAAATGCGCCGACAATTTTCAAGCCCTTTTCAAGAGCGTACCTAACTGTGTATTTGCTCATTTTACCACAGCCATATTGAACCATTGTAATTTTTTTCATTTTTTATCCTCCTAAATTAAAGTATAACAAATAGAAAGAAAATTACCAATTATTTTAAAAACTTTCTTGTATTTTATTTGATTTTAATGCAAAAATTGCCGAATTTTATATTTTAGTTTAATAAGTTTTTTTCTTTTTATTTAATCATTTATTGCAATCCTATTTAAATTATTCTTCAATTCCTTCATCAATAGGGTTGTTCTTAAAAAATTCATATATTGTCTGTGCAAGAGCTGGATTGATACCTGGTACCGTTTGCAAAAGTTCAACATCAGCGTTTGCAATTTCTCTACTTGTGCCAAAAGCTTTAAGAAGGGCATCACGCTTTTTAGGTCCAATACCTTTTATATTATCAAGCATTGATCTTGTCTGTTTTTTCGATCGCAGTTGCCTGTGATAAGTTATCGCAAATCTATGTGCTTCATCTCTTATTCTCTGCAAAAGCCTTAACTCTAGCGATGCATTTTTTAGTATAATTGGCACATGACTATTTGGGATAAAGACCTCTTCAATTCTCTTTGCAAGACTTATCATTTCGATGTCATTTTCAAGATTAAATGATTTTAGGATTTCAAAGCAAGATGAAAGTTGCCCTTTACCACCATCGATGATAATAAGATTTGGTTTTTCACTAAAACTTGTGCCATTTTGAGATATAAATCTAGTAAGCCGTCTAGTAAGTGCTTCTTTTAAAGATGCAAAGTCGTTTGAGCCTTTGACAGTTTTTATTTTAAATTTACGATAGTCCTTTTTAGATGGCTCACCATTTTTGAAAACTATCATGGAGCAGACCTTATTTGTGCCACTAATATTTGAAATATCATAACACTCCATACGAAATGGCACCTCTTTTAAATTAAGTTTTTCCTTTAGCAGTTTTACAGCGCCTAGCGTGTTGTTGTATTTAAGTTTTTCTTTCTCTATCATTTTGTCTAAATAGATGTTTGCATTTTCCTTTGCCATTTCAAGCAGTGTTTTATTTATTCCGTGTGGGTTAGTTATAAGGTTGACTTTTTTGCCTAGACTAGACACCAACAACTCTTTTTCACTCAATTCATGAGAGAGAATAATGTCGTTTGGGATCAATTTATCTTCATAGAATTGTAACAAGAAATTAAATAGCGTTTGTTCTTCTTCAAGTGAAGCGTCAGTGCAGGGGTAGGAGTATATGGCAAGCACTTTCCCGCCACGCACCGCCATGTAGGTGATCACTCCACTAAGCCCGTTATTCAATAGATAGAATATATCTTTGCTGACATCTTTAGGCAAGTTGGCGACAATCTTTTGTTTGAGTTTTGCGACCATCTTAAGCCTGTCACGCATAATTAAAGCATTTTCATAATTTTCATTTTCTGCGTATTTTTGCATCTTTTCAGTGAGAATTTTCTCTATTTCGTCATCATTACCATTTAAAAAGTTGATGACTTTATCTATTTCTTTTCGATATTCTTGAGTATTGACCCTTTTAGTACATGGAGCATTGCAAAGCCCTAAACTATAATTTAGACACTCTCGTTTTGCGATAGAAGTTTCTGTTATTTTGTTGTTGCACGTTCTAATTTTAAATGCGTAGTTGATTGTCTTTATAATTTCTCTCACATCAAGACCTGCAAAGTATGGTCCAAAATATTTTGCACCATCTTTTTTTACCTTTCTTGTAATCTCTAGTTTAGGGAAGGGTTGTTTTAAGTCAATTTTGATGTAAGGAAACTGTTTGCCGTCTTTTAGTAAGATATTGTAGAATGGCTGATGTTTCTTTATGAGATTGCTCTCAAGTGCGAGTGCGTCCATTTCTGACATGGTGACAAAATATTCAAAGTCATCTATGTTGTCAACCATAGCCTGTACTTTGCTAGGCTTAACAGATGAGCGAAAGTATTGACTTACGCGATTTTTCAAATTTTTTGCTTTACCAACATATATTACAACACCATCTATATCTTTCATGATATAGACGCCAGGTTTTGTAGTCAAATTTTTCAGTTTTTCTCGAGTCTTATTATTCATAGATTTAGTATATACCTATTTTAAATTTTCACAAAATAAAAATTGATTGCTTCTAAATTTTATTTAATATAACATTGCTTGTCTTTGCTATAAAAAAAGATATAAGCAAAAAATCTTATATCTTTGCTAGTTGCTCACAAATTTGCGCTTTTGAAAGCATTTGTTGATTCCCTGTAACCATGTCTTTGAAAGCAAAAGTCTGTTTTTCTACTTCTTCTTCGCCTATAATTATGACATAAGGCACGCCTATTTTGTTTGCCTGCTTCATTTTAGATTTAAAAGATGAAGATGTGTAATTTGTTTGGCATACTATTCCATTCTCTTTCAAATATGCTTCCATCTTCAAGCATTCGCTTATGGTATTGCCGAGTGGAATAATTTCAACTTTCAAATTATTTTTAACATTCTTTGTTAAAAGATCATTTTTGTCAAGCAAATCAAAAAGTCTTGTCAGTCCTACGCTTATACCAACTCCTTGCATTTGACTTGTGCTAAAGTAGGATGTCAAATTGTCATATCTTCCACCAGCACAGATAGCGCCAAATTCACTGTGAGATGGCATAATAGTTTCAAACACAGTGCCAGTATAATAGTTATGTCCGCGTATTATCGATAGATCCAGTTGATATTTATTTTCGTCTAAGTTGTATGCTTTTAAATAGGTATTAAGTTCTTTTAATTCGCTTATACCTTGTTGATAAATTTGATTAGAGCAGATATCTTCGATCTTTTCAAGTGCCTTATCAAATTTGCCAGATAGGGTAGTGATATCGATAAGTTTTTGTGCGTCTTTTTCTTTTACGCCAAGGTCAACAAGAGTAGCAAGAGTGTTTTCTTTGCCGATCTTGTGAATTTTATCGAGTATTATAAGTATTTGTGAAGTCTTATCTTGATATCCTAGTGCCTCACAAAGTCCAAAGAGTATATTCCTGTTGGAGATCTGCACTAAGATATCTTCAATTTCTATTGCCTTAAAAACTTCGAATATAAGCCTGATACACTCAGCATCTGCAGGCAGGGGAAGATTGTCTTGACCGACTATATCGGCATCGCATTGATATAACTCTCTAAATCTTCCCTTTTGAGGTTTTTCTCCTCTAAAGACTTTGCCAATTTGAAATCTCTTAAATGGAAACGTGAGTTTATCCTTTTCCATACTTATAAATCTTGCAAGTGGCACTGTCAAATCATATCGCATACAGATATCATTTTCACCTTTCTGCATACGATAGACTTCTTTATCAACTTCACCACCACTTTTAGCAAGCAAGATCTCGCTATACTCTAAAATTGGAGTGTCAAGTGGAAGAAAAGAATTGTCAAGAAAGACTTTTTTAATTCTGTCCATATAATAATCAAAAATGACTTGCTTTTCAGGCAACAGTTCCATAAAGCCCGACAATTTTCGTGGAGTTATAATCTTATTCTCGCTCATTGTTTCTCCTTTTATCTATATATTATTTGTATAGAGCCATAGGTTTAAATTAACTCTTTTAAAACTAAAGATTGTATATTTGCATGTTTTTTATCATTATAAAATGATTTTCAAATTAGGTTATTTTTACAAAAATCATGCAAGTTTTGCGTAAAATCTGTAAAAAGTTATGCACAAAGAGTTATCCACATTTCCACAAGTAAATAATTATACAAAACCATTAATTTTTATGCAGAATACTCATTTTTGCCCTTTTATTGTGGAAAAATACGGGAGTTATCCACATTTCCACATGATTTTTTGTGCATATAAAGGGTTTTAAGAAGATTTTTTTTGCTTTTGAAAGAAATTTTTTAATGTTTTGATTTTTGAAATGTTGATAATTTGATTGGTTTGTTTTTTCTTTTTTATCTTTTTGCATATTCGTGCATAAATTTGCATCGAAAAATTTATAATTATTCTTTTTGTAAAGAAATATTTTTCAAAAAGATTGAAGGCTTTTTTGAGGTGGTGAAGAAGAGTTTATGCAATGCTCTTGTCGATGAAACATAGATGATATTCTTATCAATTGTGTTGTAATAGTTGTCATCTGAGGCATTTGGAATTATAACTGCGTCAAACTCTATACCTTTTGCTGTTGCACAAGTTGTAACTAGAATTCTATTGTTGTAATCTTCAGGCTGTTCGATCAATTTGCAATCTATAAGTTTACTTAATTCTTTATAGATTTCTTTTGCTTCTCTATTACATTTGCAGATGATTGCGATATGATCATAATCTTTACATTTTTCATTGATCAATTTTTCTATAGTTTTGACTTGTGAGAAAGATTGTATTACACATGGCTCTTCTCCGCTTCTATTTACAAATTCTATGTTGTCAAGTCCGATTAGATCGTTTGCAAACTTTGCAATCTCTCTAGTAGAACGATAGGTTTTGTTAAGCATAAGTAACTTGCAACCAAGGAAATCGGCTGTGATCTGCAAGTAGTCGCTTGTCACTGCTTTCTCTATGCTTTGATGGACATCTCCAACTACAATGCAAGGGCAGTGCCATAGTTTTTTGAATAGATAGATATCAACAGGTGTAAAATCTTGCATTTCATCTATAATCAAATATTTTGCAGAGAAATCATGGTCAAATCCGTAAAGATAATATTTGATTGCGAGATATGTTCCCTTATCCATATATTTTATAGTGGTATCCTTATGGTAGGAAAGATTTTCTCTTGCCATAAATATTTCAAATATCTTTTCAACATCCCTTATAGGTAGAAATTTATACAAAATGCGTTTAAATCTCTCTTTTAGAGCTGAATTTTGTTCCTTTGTGTAATGGCGATCTTCTGTAAAGACCATTGCATATTGCCAAGCAATTTTATTGATACGCTCATAAAGATCAAGTCCTTTAAAGGTTTTAAAGAATAGTTCTTTTGTTTGCTCAGCAGTAAAATCTATTGTTTGCTTGTTTCCGTCCATATCTTCGCCCACTATATAACTTAATGTCTGTGGTGAGAAGGTCTCGAGGAATGGTCCACGCAAAAATCTCAGTAGATTATCAAGGTATTCATAGGAAGATTTATATGAAATCTCATTTAAGTCTTCTTGTTTTGGATTTGTTGCAATTTCGTCTAGCATTCTTTTACGAGATTGTAGTGGACGCTTAAGTTCTGTTCTCGCAATCTGTTCAAAGGTGGTTTCAACTAGGTTGTCTTCGCCAAGTTGTGGAAGAACATCAGAGATATAACTTGAGAAAATGTTGTTTGGCGAAATGATAACTATATCGCTACTTTTAATAATTCCGCGATATTTATATAGAAGATATGCGGCTCTATGGAGTGCAATTGAGGTCTTTCCGCTTCCTGCTACCCCTTGCACGAGCATATTTTCAGCTCTATCCTTTCGAACGATTGAGTTTTGTTCCTTTTGAATTGAAGAAACAATCTGTTTCATTTTGGTTGACACATTGTGAGAAAGTATTTCTTGCAAAATTTCGTCATTTATAGTTAAATCAGTGTC
This sequence comes from uncultured Clostridia bacterium, assembly GCA_944349615.1. Classification (GTDB taxonomy): domain Bacteria; phylum Bacillota; class Clostridia; order Christensenellales; family UBA1242; genus Caccovivens. The sequence goes on along the minus strand of CALVNK010000005.1, from coordinate 5,338 downwards.
AAAGTAGGACAGAAGCTGTCCATCTTCTATCTTGTACTGACGCTTTAGGGTAATATTGCCTTTGATGGTCTTGTCGTCAACTTCAAAACTTGCATCGCCTAAGCTATAGTCATAATACATAGAGCATACTGGTGCTCTCCAGTCGGCTACATAGACATGATTATCTTGTATAACATTTCCTATGCCTATATAAATTCTCTGAGTTCTTTTTTTGTTTTGTTGCTCAAAATTTATTCTGGCAAAATAAGGACTATTTTTTTGATTTGTCAGTCTTTTGTTTTCTTTATAAAGATTTTCTTCAATATTTTCAAAATCGGCAAGACTTGCATAGGCACCAGAAAGATCTCCGCCACGACTTATATCTGAATATTCACTGCTTAATTCCTGCTTGCGAGAAGCAAACTCATCCTCATAAGTTTTTAATTTTTCTTTGTTTTGTTCTATCTTTTTATCAAGTATATTTATTGTCTTCTTTAGATAGGCTTGTTCGTTTATATTTGGCATAGGCTTTCTCCCTTTAAAGATATGGCTGTGAAGGCGGACATGAATATGTCCGCAAATTCAATGTTTTTGCAAAACATTGAATTTATTTTTAACATCGTTAAAAATACCTTCACAGCCCCTAAATAGACTAAACTTAAACTACATGACGCTATTATTTTAGTAAAATTTTAAAGATTCACGCTTTCACTCAATCATATAGCATATTTTACCATCGATCTCACTTTTTCAATCAAGTTTGACTTTCGATAATATCGATTAAAAAATCGAATTTTGACTATGTCAGTTTTCTTTGCTATGAAATGATATCATTTTTCATGCTAAAAGTCAAGTAAAACGAAGATATCTTATATAAATACATATAAAATTTTGATTTTATAAGATTTTTTTGTGATTTTATAAAAAAATTCGGTTTATAAAATCTCCGAACTTTTTATATAGAATAAATTGTAAATTACTAAAATATCAAAATAACAAAATATTTTATTCTTCTTCGTTGCTTGTGGAGTCAGATCCAACATTTTGAGTAGAGATCTCTTCACTTTCCGCAAGTTTTTCATCAATATTATCAAGCACTGCCTTTATTGATTGTCCTTCTTCAGTAAGAGAGCCGTCTTCATTATCTTCTTGTATTTCTTCTTTTTTGACTAGTGCTACGCCTACAATCTTGTTTTCATCTTTAAGACGCATAACTTTTACGCCTTGACTGACCCTTGATAGTTTGCTTATTTGACTTACAGGTGTTCGTATAATAACACCATTGTCTGCAATAAGCATAATATCGTCATCTTCTATAGATTGTTTTAGTGAGGCAAGCAATCCAGTCTTTTCATTGAATACTCCAGCTTTCACACCCATTCCGCCACGCGATTGCAAACGGTAGTCTTCAACATCGCTACGCTTTCCATATCCATGCTCGCTTATTGTGACGATTTGGCTACTTCCTTTAACTACAGCCATGTCAACAATATAGTCATCTTTAGAAAGTTTCAAACTGCGTACACCTTGACTATCTCGTCCCATATTGCGCACATCACTTTCAGAGAAGCGAATGGCTTTACCATTATGAGAAGCAATCAAGATGTCATCATCGCCATCGGATAATTCAACTCCAATAAGTTCATCACCTTCAAGAAGGTGGATGGCTTTCTTTCCTACTTTTCGTATGGAGTCAAATTCCTTGATATCAGTTTTCTTTATAAGGCCATAACGCGTTGCCATTACAAGATATCCACTATCACCATCTCGTCTTGGTATTACAGTTGTAACAATTTCGCCATCAGTTAGCATAAGTAGGTTGATCATAGCTCTACCTTTAGCGGTCTTTTGTGCCTGTGGCACTTCGTATGCTTTTATACAATATACCTTTCCTTTGTTGGTAAAGAATAGTAGATCGTCATGAGTATTTGTCACAAAAATGTTCTTGACAAAGTCTTCTTCTTTGGTCTTGTGAGCAGTCACGCCAACGCCACCGCGATTTTGTGCCTTATATTCACTTGTGCTCATGCGTTTGATATATCCCTGATTTGTCATAGATATGACTACATCTTCCTTTTCGATAAGGTCGGCAATATCTATTCCACCACCATCAAGGCTGATTTCAGTGCGTCTATCGTCACCATACTGCTGTTTAATTGTTTCAAAGTTATCTCGCAAGATTTGAAGAACACGCTCAGGTCTTGCAAGGATATCTTCAAGGTCAGCGATAAGTCTTTCAAGTTCTTCAAGTTCTTCTTTAAGTTTTTCAACTTCCAAAGAGGTGAGTTTTGCAAGTCGCATATCAAGTATGGCGTTTGCTTGAATTTCATCAAGTTCAAAGTTTTGGGTGAGTTTTACAAGTGCGTCTTGTCTATCTTTAGAAGATTTGATAATCTGCACCACTTCGTCAATGCTCGCAAGTGCAATTACAAGACCTTTGACGATATGTTCTCGCTCTCTAGCTTTTTTAAGATCAAATTCTGTCTTTCTTCTCAAAACCACTTTTTGATGTTCAAGATAGTAGTAAAGCATCTCTTTTAGGTTAAGCACTTTAGGTTGACCATCTACAAGGGCAAGGAAAATTATTCCACTTCCTTTTTGAAGTTGCGTCTGTTTGTAAAGAGAGTTTAGCACTACCTGAGCATTGGCATCTTTCTTGATATCAATTACAATTCTCATTCCGCGTCTATCAGATTCTTCCTTGATATCACTAATACCTTCAAGTTTTTTATTCTTTACAAGGTCAGCAATTTGAATGATAAGTTGAGCTTTGTTTACTTGATATGGTAGTTCAGTTATGATAATTCTGCTTTTGCCAGACGATGTTTCTTCAATTTCAGCCTTACCGCGAACTACGATACCGCCTCGACCTGTCTTGTATGCGTGCTTGACAGCAACGCGTCCCATGATTATACCACCTGTTGGATAGTCAGGTGCTGGAATAATCTTGATAAGGTCATCAATGTCTATGTCAGGGTTGTCTATAAGCGCCTGCAATCCTGTTAAAACCTCGGTTAGATTGTGAGGCGGTATATTTGTTGCCATACCAACAGCAATGCCGTCAGCGCCGTTTATAAGCAAATTTGGAATTTTTGCAGGCAACACTGTTGGTTGCTCAAGAGTATTATCAAAGTTAGGATAGAAATCAACGGTTTCTTTATCTATATCCTCAAGCATAAGTCCAGCAATCTTAGAAAGCCTTGCCTCTGTATAACGCATAGCAGCAGGTGGGTCGCCATCGACAGAACCAAAGTTGCCTTGTCCGTCAACAAGTGGATATCTAATAGAGAAATCTTGTGCAAGCCTAACCATTGCATCATAGACAGAACTATCACCATGAGGGTGGTATTTACCCATAACATCACCGACAATTCTTGCACACTTCTTTGTTGGCTTGTCATAGAAATTATTCATTTCGCCCATAGCGTAGAGAATTCGTCTATGCACAGGTTTAAGTCCATCTCTTACATCTGGTATTGCACGCGAAACATTGACAGCCATAGCGTAAGAAATAAAGGATTTCTTAAGGTTGTCAACAGTGTCGACTTTTTCAATTTTGGTGTCTTTAAAAATTTCATCTAAAGACTTTTTGCTTTCATGCTTGTTGTCCATTTTATTCTCCTAATTTTGGTCTTCCCGTCATTTTATTGAAAGATTTTTGATTAAATAAAGTAAAAAATGATATATTTTCTTGTTTTTTTTAAATTTTTTCGAAATTTTTTATGCTTATCTATTTTTTTTCTAATGATTTATAATAAACAAAAAACAATTTTTAAATTATTTATTAAATAACCACTAATTTTTTTTAGGTTGATTTTTTGTTTTATTGATATAATCTTCGACTATTTTTCGTCCGCGCTGGATCTTGTAATCCATGACCTTTCTGACTTCGTCTTCGCCAACTATATGCATAATTTGACTTGCACATATAAGGACATCTGCAGTTTCTTCGATGATATTTGATTTAATTTGCTTTAATTTCTCATCGTTTTCTTGGCTTTTTTCGTTTCTTGAATATCTCATAAATTTGCAAAGTTCTTTGGTCAGTTCACTCATCTCCTCAATGCATAGCCTAAATTCACTTTCTTCACCCCAAGATGATCTAAACATATCAAATGTTTCAAGATAGTATTTTTTATCTAACATATTTTCTCCTAGGTATTAAAAATTTGATATTAAGGATTGATAAGACCTTAAGATATCACTCATGTTACTTGCAAAAGTTGATGTTTATATAAATCAATTTTGAAAGATAATCAATCTTTATATGAAAAAATTTTTCTTCAATGTTTGTATGGCAATGTTTTGTTTAAAAGTAATGATTTCTTAAAATTAAGCATCAATGTCTTCCATATCGACAAGATTTGCATTTTCTTCAATAAATTTTCGTCTTAATTCACTATCTTCGCCCATTAAGTCATTAAAGTATTTCTCGGCTTCAATTGCGTCTTCCATAGTAAGTTGGATAAGAATGCGGTGTTCAGGATCCATAGTAGTTTCCCAAAGTTGATCTGCATCCATTTCACCAAGACCTTTGTACCGCTGTTGAGCGCATCCTTTTCTGCCATTTGCTTGATACCATTCTTCAAGTTCTTGATCTGAATAGAAATAATAGTCATCTTTGTTTCTTGTAACTTTATAGAGTGGTGGTTTTGCAGCATATACATGACCATGTTCAATAAGTGGACGCATATAGCGGAAGAAGAAGGTGAGAAGCAAGATTCGAATATGAGCACCATCGACATCGGCATCGGTCATACAGATGATTTTGTCATATCTAAGTTTGTCTTCGTTGAATTCATTGCCTATACCGCAACCAAAAGCGGTGATCATAGATTTAATTTCATTGTTTTCAAGAATTTTATTGAGTCTAGCCTTTTCTACATTGAGAATTTTACCTCGAAGTGGCAAAATCGCTTGGAAACGGCGATCTCTCCCTGATTTTGCAGTACCGCCCGCAGAATCACCCTCGACGATGTAGATTTCGCAGTAGCGCCTATCTTTTTCGCTACAATCAGCAAGCTTGCCAGGCAGGGTGGTATTTTCAAGCACGCTCTTTCTACGAGTGAGCTCCCTTGCATTTCGTGCAGCATCTCTTGCGCGCTTTGCAGTGATAGATTTCATAATGAGATTTTTAGCTTCAACAGGGTTGCGATCAAGGTAATCACCAAACTCATCTACTACTGCCTTATATACGATATTTCTCATTTCACTGTTGCCAAGCTTTGTCTTGGTTTGACCTTCAAACTGTGGATTGCGAAGTTTGACTGAAATTACAGCGGTAATTCCTTCTCGGCAGTCTTCGCCAGATAGTTTTTCGTTTTCCTTGATGATCTTGTTTGCTATTGCATAATCATTG
>CALVNK010000004.1 GCA_944349615.1 uncultured Clostridia bacterium | reverse complement strand
AAGCGTAGCCTTTGACGATACGATGCAAGAAAAATTATAAATAATTTTTCGGTCGCGCCGTTTGTCTACAGTCTGAAATTAAATAAAAATATTTAATTGATTTTATAAATAAATAAAATAATAAAAATATAAAGACTATATTAAAATCAATAAAAAACTTAAAATTTATATAAAAATTAATAAAAAACGAGAAAAATTAATAAATTTTCTCGTTTTTTTTGTTTATTTTTTTATTTTTTTATATATTTTTTTTAATTTTAGTTTATTAAAATTTATTATAATAGATTTGTTTAAATCAAGTTATAAATTTGCAAGTTTTTCTGCCCTATCTTTTAAGGTAAGTGCTTCAATAAACTGATCAATGTCACCATTCAACACTCCTTCCAAATTGTAACTTGTAAGGTTGACACGATGGTCTGTCACACGACCTTGCGGATAGTTGTAGGTACGTACTCTTTCGCTTCGGTCGCCACTACCGACCTGACTTTTACGTTCCTTCTTGTATTCTGCTTCCACTTGTCCTTGATAGTAATCATAAAGTTTCGAACGCAAGATTGACATTGCACGCTCTCTGTTTTTAATCTGCGAACGCTCGTCTTGACAGGCAACAACAATGCCTGTTGGAAGGTGTGTAATTCTTATTGCACTCTCGGTCTTGTTGACATGCTGACCACCTGCACCGCTTGATCTATATGTATCAATCTTTAAATCTTTTTCGTCTATTTCAAGTTCGACATCTTCAATCTCTGGAAGTACAGCGACAGTCGATGTGGAAGTGTGAATTCGTCCTGAACTTTCGGTTTCTGGCACTCTTTGCACTCTATGCACTCCACTTTCGTACTTGAGTTTGCTGTAAGCGCCCTTGCCTTTAACCATGAAAGTTATTTCCTTTATACCGCCGAGTTCGGTTTCGTTGATATCAAGCACTTCAACTTTCCAGTGTTTGCTTTCGGCATACATACAGTACATTCTATAAAGCACCGAGCAGAAAAGTCCTGACTCCTCTCCGCCTGCAGCCTGCCTGATCTCCATAATTACATTGCTTTCGTCATTTTCATCTTTTGGCAGGAGTAAAATTTTGATTTCTTCAATAAGCGCTTCAAGCTGTGTTTTTAGTGAGCCGATTTCTTCGTAGAACATGTTTTTTAGTTCATGGTCACTTTCTTTCTCATAGTCACTTTTGCACAGTTTATATTCATTCACTAGTTTTTCAAGTTTGTCATGAGCAAGTGCAATATCTTCTATCGCACTTCTCTCCTTTACAAGTTTTTTCCACTCCTTGTTGTCTGCTATGACTTGTGGATCGACAGCAAGAGCGTTTAATTTTTCATAACGCTCTTTAGTCTTTCCAGTTTTTTCAAGTATTTCATTTGCTAATTCTTCCATAAACTACCCTTTCAATTTTATTATAGTCTTTGACGCGCACAACGAGCGCAAAGCCATTTTCTTTCATTATTTTCTCGACATCTTCCGCTTGATTATATCCAACCTCAAAAAATAGATATCCGCCTTGAGTAAGATAGGACTTACTTTGAGAGATGATTTTTCGGTAAAAGTCAAGTCCGTCCGCTCCACCGTCTAATGCAAGACGCGGATCGTAATTTTTGACTTCGCTGTCAAGTTTTTCAATGTCTTCACTTTTTATATATGGCGGATTTGATATGATTATATCATACTTTTTACTCTTTTTCAATTCCTTAAATAAATCTGAGTGAATAAATTGCACTTTTACATCGTTCTTTTTGGCATTATGCTCAGCAAGCGACAGGGCTTGCTTAGAAATATCCACAGCATCCACCTTGCAAGGCGATAGTTTTGCGATCGTTATTGCAATCACTCCGCTTCCTGTGCAAAGATCAAGCACCTTCTCAAGTTTGTTTGCCTTGATCTTTTTAAGCGCCTCTTCAACCAGCACTTCAGTATCAATTCGTGGCGACAAAACTCGCTTGTTGACATCAAATTTTAGTCCAAAAAACTCCACAAAACCAAATATGCTCGAAAGTGGCTCGCCCTTTGCCCTTCTGTCACAGGCTCTCATTATCTCGCGGTACTCTCTTTCGCTAACGCTTGACAAAAGTTTTATCTCAGTTCGCGATTTGCCTAGAATAGTTGCAACGATCCACTCCATATCACTCTTGTCAAATCTTTCACTTTGACGCAGTTTAGTCTGCATTTCACTAAAGACAACTGAGAGCGGAATTTGTCCCTTTTCGCTATTAAAAACCCCATTTTTATTTTCACTTTCTATCTTTACCATATCCATTATCTCAATTTGCGTGGCACTTGGCTTTATCGCAATCAAATGTGCTGTGACCACCGCCAAATCTTTGACAAACTCATTTTTTACCATTGCAAAGAGATATAATAGTTCATAACAGAGAGATGAAATAAACAAAAATATTGCAAGGTTTATAAAAAAGTTTGCAACTATATGCACATTTACCGATATCAATGATATCACAAAAGTTGAAAACAAGAAAACATTTACAAGGAAATTGAGAAAATTTAATGGATAACACCTGTCACGAAACTTGCCTCCGCCACTCAAGTGGAAGTTGCCTGCTCCATTAAAGGCATATATTCCACTGAAAAATGGCAAAAAGCGAGCAAGCAGTAGAAGCAGGTATATGATTGCCACTCTAAAAAGTGCGACAAGAAAACGAAAGAGATAGTAGTTGTCACTCGGCATCAAAATATTCTTGAGAAGAAAACTCGGCAAAGCCGACAGAAGCAAAAGCCCAACTAAAAAACTGAAGATCAAAAGCGAAAAAACTGCAAAATAAGCAGAAATAGAGTTGAACGCCCTTGCCACTTTGTGCGATCGGTTTTCATCTTCTTTTGCTACACTGTTTATCTGCAATAGAAATGTTTTGAAATAGAGATAAATGCCTTTAAAAAGATAACATAATCCGCACAAAAAAGGAAAGGATAGAAATTTTTTCTCCTTTTTAAACTCCCTGCTTTTTATATGCTTCTGACCGTAGTCATCTATGAAACCGACGACTAGTTTATCATTGTTATATAGCCCTAGACCATTCGAAAGCGGAAAAATCGTCTTAAACATAGTTTTATTATTGACAATGTTTAAAGATTTTAAAAAAAATTATAGTGATTTTAAAAAAAACCATGTGATGTGACCATTGTTTTACTTTTGCAATTGCAAAAGTAAAACAATTAACTTTGTTCATCACACAGTATGAATGATCGTAAGTCCTCGGATACAACTAAAGTTGCATCTTGTTCGACTTGTGACTATCTAAATATTTATTATTAGTCTTCAGATTTTAAGCCATATTTTTTGTTGAATTTTTCAACATTTCCGCTTGCGTCTACAACCTTTTTCTTCCCAGTGAAGAAAGGGTGGCATTTGTTGCAAATATCGATGCTCAAAGTGTCGCCTTTGCAATTTGATTTTGTCTTGAATGTGTTGCCACATGCGCAAACTACTGTAACTTCATGAAAATCTGGATGAATATCTTTTTTCATAGTTTTCTCCTTTATTATTAATCTCCAACATATGGAAGTAAAGCTATATTTCTAGCACGCTTGATTGCTGTGCAAAGTTCTCTTTGATGATATGAGCATACACCTGTTTGTCTTCTTGGCAATATTTTGCCTTTTTCGGTGATATACTTTTTAATCTTTGCAACATCTTTATAATCAATAGTTTTCTCGCCTGCAACGCAGAATGCGCAAACTTTTTTCTTTGCTGGTTTGCGATATTTTTTAACGAAAACTTTTTCTTCAGTTTTGCCTGCTTCAGCCATAATTAAACTCTCCTTTTAATTAAAATGGTAAACTATCGTCGTCAATAGGTTCAAGCACAGCGGTGTCATCCTTTGGTGCTGGTTTTGGAGTGCCTTCGCCGTCACCTGCTGGTCTTGTGCCAAGGAATTCAACCTCTTCAGCAACGATTTCAGTTGTATAGCGTTTTGTGCCATCATTTGCCTCGTATGAAGAATTTTGTATTCTGCCAAGCACTGAGCATTTTGAGCCTTTCTTTAAAAATCTGTGACAATTTTCTGCCTGACCTCTCCAGACAACGATATTAAAAAAATCTGCTTGTGGACCATTGTCAGCATTTGCGAATCTCCTCTGCACTGCAAGAGTGAATCTGCAAACTGAAACTCCACTGTTAGTAGTTGTGATTTCTGGATCTTTGGTAAGATTTCCGATTAACATAACTTTATTCATAATTTTCTCCTTTTTTTGACTAATTAGTCTTTTCTAACAAAAAGTTGTCTTTCGATGCCTTCAGTAATATTCATGAGTTTAGCCATTGGATTTACATCTTCGCTTTTCATAGTAATATTCATCAGCACATAGAACCCTTCGTTTTTGAAATTGATAGGATATGCATATTTACGCATTCCCCACTTATCAATGCCTTCAACACTACCGCCTTTAGATTCGATATAAGAAGAAAACTTTTTAATAAGTTCTTCTCTCTTTTCTTCTGGCACGTCAGACGCAATGATATAAAGAAGTTCATACTTATTCATTACTTTTACCCTCCTTTTGGACAAATTTTTTGGTTTTCCGCTTGAAACTCCGCGAAAAACAAGGACAGTACTAACTGCTTGGATTATATTACCACTTTATTAAATTTTTGTCAAGTATTCTTTAGTTTTATTAGATATTTATTTCATGTTTTAAGTTTTTTACTGACAAAAGCATTAAAAAGATTAAAAATAAGGCTACAACTCATGTTATAGCCTTATCTTAAACATAACTTAATTAGTGCCACTTGCAATTTCTTCAAGTTCCTTTTTCTTCTTTTTGCGAACTAGCAAGATGATGAGTACTATTATTGCAATCAGAAGCAAGATACCGCCGATTATTGAAAGTGTGATTATAAGTGTACTATTATCTTGTGAGATTTTTGCTCCATCAATATGCCAGAACAGTCCGCCATAGGATGTTGATGGCTTTGTGTAAGTTCTATACAGAAGCAAGTTAGTTATACTATATCCGCCAAGATCGATAGAACCTTTGAACGCGTGTTCTACGCTATCACCAATAGGCGACCAGTAGTTGCCCTCAAAGTCTATGTTGCTTGTGAGTTTATAGTGACATTCTGCATAACTTACATCATTTTCATTGACTGCGCCACTATTGATAAGGTATGACATAAGTCCAAAGTCGCTAGCACTTGCGATAATGTATGGATCATCTTCTGTTCCAGAGCCAAGCAGGCTTTCACTTCGCACGCCTTCATCAGTCCATAGTTTTCTAGTAAGTGTGATGGTTATATAGTAAGTTTCTGAATAGTTTAGACTATACAAGTTTGGATCGATTGCAAGAGTGCCTTCTGTAAGGTTTTCAGTAATGTCGCTTTCGAGCAGACTGTCGTTGAATAGTATACTTGAAAGAGCATAGTTTTCTAGAATATTGATATTTAGCGTTCCGCTCTCGCCATAAAGCATTGTCACAGTGTCTTGATAGTTAAGGTCGGCATTTTGTCCATTTGGCATTGTGAATGTCATATTACCTGCAAGAATTAACTCATCTTGATCTACTAGGTCTTGAACAGAGAATGAGATTTCAAAATCAATTTCCTGTCTAACTGCGTTCATTGCAATATTTAAAACGAGTTGTCCGTCCTGCTCGGTAACGTGATCCATGCCTAAGATATAGTTGTATCTATATCTATTATATCCAAGATTTTGAGTTTCGAATTGTGCGCCGATTAGTTCTATGTCAAAGCCGAGTGCCTTATCGATCTCTATTGACAAGGTTTGATCTATGCTTGCCGTGAACGAATGATCGGTCATCTCCTCGCCGTCAAGGTAAATCTTGAGATTTCGGTGTACAGTGAGAGCGCTTGTAGGATCTATAGTTACTGCAACGCTTCTTCCTTCAAAGACTGCTTGAATATTGAGTGGTCTGTCAATGAGTCCAAAGTCATAGGAGTAAGTGCCTGTGTCTGCATTGTAAGTGCCTAGATATTCGTCGCCTGTGTCGAGGTCGACAAATCTTAGGAATTGATAGCCTGCCTCTGCTGTTGCCTGCAAGATAAGATCTTGAGTTTGATCATAACTTCCGCCTGTCAGTACGCTTCCATTTTGAACAAAGGATGCACTTCCGCCCTTTGTTGAAGAGATTGAATAGGTTGGCTGATATAGAGCGACAATTCTATAACTTGCCTGTATGGTCGTGAGTGAGAACTGTGCATCATGTGTGCCGAGTGACTGCTCGTCTTGATAGATCGTCCAATTTATAAACTTGTAACCATCAATACTAAGAGCACTGAAATTGAGTTGCGTTCCAGCAGTTACTGCCGCATACCATCTGTTTGTAGCGTCAATCAAGAGCGTCTGATTTGTTACAATATCTTGAATGTTTGCATCTGTCACATAACTGTTCATGCTGTTTGGCTGGAATTCTACTGTGATGAATGCTTGATTGTAGATCCAGTAAGCATAAATGGTGAATGTTTGAGAAGATGGATTAAAGTTAGCGTTTGGTATATATGCATTTTGACTATTTGAGAATGTATAGCCTGTTTCAAGCCAACTATTTGTTGCATTTCCGGTTCCATCAATATATTGATTTCCAAATCCTACCTCTTGCGTGAAATAACCACCAAAGGTGTACCCATCACGCGTTGGAGTGAGAACTAAAACTCTATCACTTTCTGTAATTGATGATAGGTCAATCATTTCTCCATAGGTGATTGCATTTTCAAGAGTATAGGTGTTGCCATCCACAACATTAAGTATAAGATTGAACACTTTTGGCTCTACAAAGATGTTGATTGTAAGATCAGATTGTACATTTCTTATGCCGAATGTGGTTTCATAAGTGAAGCCAAGTGTCATATCATTTATATAATTGATTACACCTGTATATTCTTCATCATACTCGCCCTCTATTGAGTAGCGTAAAATTCCGCCATGGCTTGCAAAGTTGTAAACAAGATTTGTATTTAATTTTAATTCAAAATTTGCTCCAGTCAATGCTTGCATTACAATACTATTTGAACTGTTGCCACTTGAAGAACTTGTAATACTGATTGAGCCTGTACTGTTTGCAAGAGTAAAACCACCCGCATTGACAATTGTCGAAACACCCGCTTCATTTTGATAGATGTAGTTGACAACGACTGTATTTGATTTTGCACTGAAGGTTGCAAACACTTCTGCACCTGCACTAATACCAGTAAAACCATAGAGCGTCTGTCCATCTACTGTGACATTGTATGAACTTCCATTATTTCCGCCAAACGACTCTGAGAATCCGCTGTTCGCTTCAAGTATAAAGTAGATTGTCGCACCAGTGTAAGATCTGATATAGTAATCTACACCCTTTAGATTTTCAAGGTCTTCGCCATTCAAAATCTGTCCGTTTGCGTCAAGATAGTATTCGTCACCAAGTTTTTCACCCTGTTTGTCAGCGAGATAGATTTTTCCACCATCGCCTGTGCCATAGTTTGCAAGAATTCCATCAAGAAGTACTCCTGCAGTGACTTTTACAAGGAATGAACTTGCCTTATAGTTTATAGTAAAGTTTGAAAACCTATTATCCACATCAAATGGAATTGTTATTGTTACATTTGCTTTATTGCTAGCGTCTAGCAAGGAAATAGTAAGAGTCAAATTTCGTCCGCCAATAGAAAGCACTGTCTGAGTGTCATAGAGAATTGTTTGACTTTCTTCTTGCTCGCCCTGCACGCTGAATACGGCACTTGAGTCAAGAAGGTTGACTGAATATGTTATACCGTCAACAATGATCTGATCTATTTCATATCCGCCACTATCGCCAAGTCCTGCTGACACATTTAGTACAATGTCTTTTGCATATTCAAGACCAACTTCGGTAGGAGTTGATCCGCCATTGATAGATGCAGAGATTTGATCTTGAGTCACTGTATATCCGCCATAGGCGCCACTTGCAAAGGTAACGCTTGTCGAAAGGTTTGTAAATAGCGCATAGACATTGATTGTGTCTCCTGGAGCAATCGTTTCTAGTGCCTCTCTTAGGCTTTCGTTGATTTTAAGGTCGGTGTCTTGATGGCTGATAACAATATCTCTCTCACCATCACGAATCACCCAGCCTTCCAATATGTGGCTTGCTGGATTTGTAGGAGAAGATTCTAGTTGAAGCGTTGAGCCAAAAGTTACAGTTTGCTTAAGGTCTGCGACTACCGAGCCTATATCTTCCTGTCCAGGATTTACAGATAATGCAAAGTTGTATACGCGCGCTTTGCCCTGTACATTGATCGAGAAGGCTTCGTTGATCTTGCCCTCTTCAAGTCCGCCAAGTGTAGCAGAAAGCACATAATTTCTTGAACTTTTGTTGAATTCTACAGTTTGAGCATCAATTATTGCGATATTAGATTGATTTTGAACTGAGAGTGAACTGAATTCTCCTCCCTCGTCTACAATTCCTTCATATCCATATTTGAATATGGCATTTATTGTAACAACACTGTCGGTGTAAACCTGCACTTCTCCGCCAGTTAAAGCAACACTCCCGCCATTGATTGTAAGGCTGACCAAAATGTCAGTTAGGTCAGGGATTGTGATCGCGTTGAGTCCTGCAGTTGCATTTGCAGCAATATTTGCACTTGTCGTAAAGTCTCTCCAAACGATTGTTACACTCTTTTGATCTGGAGCGATTGTACTTTCAATTTCGCCAACGCCTGCATACCCTGCAAGAGTGATATTGTCTGTCGTGAACAGGTATCCCTTCTTTGCAGTGAGTGTGATCGTCACTTCACTTTCAGTGTAAACTGTGAAAGATTTATTGAAGGCACTCGTCAAGTTGTCAAATACGCTTGCCTCTTCCTTGTCAATCTGCACGCTGACGCTTGCAACATTTTCGGCAGAAAGAGTAAGCGAATTTTGAGCAGGTATTGCTTGCAATGTAATCGTGCTGTCAGCAAATAGATTTGAAATTGTAAATGTAATTTTTGCCCACTTGTCACTTGTAAACATTCCGTCAAACTTGCCGTAGAAATCGCTGTCATCAATCTGATAACCATATCCTTGCGCGAGAGATAGTGTGAATGTCAAGGATGTTTCGTTATATTCAAGAGTGAACTGACTTCCGCTTGCAACGTTTGCGCCACCTAAAAGCAGGCTGACGCGATCGGCACTTTCTGTGTCAATATTGACAGTAAGTGTAAAACTTGCATTTTGCCATATTGCAGTAAGAGTGAGAGTGTAGTAATCTTCGTCACTTGCCTTAGCACCAATGCTTGCAAAGGTTTTACCGCTCTCGTAAGTTTCATCGTCTGGCGCTGTCCAAACAGGAGTTTGTCCTGTCTTTGTAGCAGTTGGAATTGCTGGCAATTTTTCGCCGTAGACAACATCTATTTGAGCAGTACTAGTGCCATCTGCAAATTCTCCACCGTTTGCGTCGAGAGTGATCTTATAGTTTACTCCGCTCCACTGTGCAGTGAGAGTGATAGATGTGTCGGCGTTAAGTTTGTTATCAAGAGAAAGCACAATATCTTGTAAAGATTGATCGCCAATTGCGACATCATCGCCATAGGTATATCCGCTTAAAGTATAAGTTCCGTCAGTAACTGTAAGCGCTGGCAAATCTTTTAGGAAGGTTGATTTAAGTTGGCTGTAAGAATATGTAAATTCTTTTTTATTTGAATCAGTTCTTTTTGTATTTAAAAGTCCGCTTACGTTGGTATCGATTTTAATTGTCACTTGAATTTCTGCGGTCACTGCTTCAAGTATAAGGTCAGAGCCAAGTCCTGTGATAGCAACGTGCGAATTTCTCTTGTCTACATCGCTGAAATCTGAACTCTCTACTGAGCCATTTGTAATATTATAAGATGTGATCTTAAAGCCTAAGTCAGCCACTAAATCAATGGTGAAATCAGTGAAATATTTGATCTTGTTCCCTTGTGTAAACTTGCTCGTGATCGTGCTTGAATCGATATTTTTTCCGTTTACTGTAACGCTGTAGTAGTTGATCGACCAAACAGGGTAGATATATATTATCTTTTCTTCGTTGCTTTCGTCTTGATCAACTTGATAAATTAGTTCGCGTACATTTGAAGCAGATAGATCATAGAAAGTTCCATCATCAGCTTGATATTTCCAGCCTGTGACGCTGTAGCCTTTCCTTGTTGGATAGATAAGGCGGTTCATAATAAGATTGCCATCAGGGATTGTTTCAATATATGACATTTCAAAACTGAAATATGGATTGTCTACTACAATGCTTTCGCCATCATTTACAAAACCGCCGTCTGTGACAAAGTTGCCAGTTACTTGGTCGGTTACGTTAACGTTGAAAAAGATCGAGTATTCAAAAATCGTACCTGTGGCGTTTACAGGAATATAGTTTGTTGCATCAGTGCCTTCTAAAATGATGACAACTGGAATATTTGAGCCTGAAAGCGAACTTTGGTAACAACTGTTTTCTTTATCAATGCTTACGTCATCATCGCTCATAAGTCCAAAGCCTGCAACCGATGTATTAAGACTTGATGGCATATTTGTATCGCCATCGTAGTTTTTAGCGATGACAAGTTTTGATAGGTCAAGTTCTTTCTCATTTATTGTCACATTTGCACTAACCTGCATTGAAGGATTCCCATTGAATGAGAAGTTTTTTGATGAGATTGTGAATGTAAGGCTTATTTCTCCTACTTTCAAATAGCCCCCAGTTGAGAGATTTGCTGGGTCAACTTGCCAACTTTCAATAGAGAGGTAGCCATTTTGAAAGTCATTATTTTCTCCGCTTTGAAGGTCATCATTTTCTCCGCTCGTAACAACAACTGTCGCATTGCTTGAAAGTGAAAGCAATCGTGTTATCGTCAAATCTTTGTTAAGCGTACCATAGGTGAATGTGTTTTGATTTAAAGTCATGGATGCTTGTGTCACATTGAGTGCGACAATTGATCCACGAATTGTATCAGCGTTTGCAATCGTATAGTTGCCCGCGTCATCTCCTGAAAGCGCTAAGTCTGATAGAGCGATGTTTGTCCCGACAGTAACTTGAGCAAAATTACCACTTAGAGTGATATTGTCGCCTGTTTCAAGGTTTGCAAACTGAGTGACGGTACTTGAGAAGGTTGCATTTCTATCAAAGGTCTTAGTAACAGACGCAATGACGAGTGCCTTTTTTGTTATAGTCAAACTTCCGCTGACTTCGATATTTTCTTGTTTAAAGTTTGCGCCATCAGTAACACTTACTGTGAACACTGTGTAGTCGCCGGCATTTTCTGCATTCTCTACGCCTATTGTAATTCCATTGAGAGCAATGCGATATAACTCTGTATTGAGTGCAGAGATTGTTGTTGTTCCGTCTTCATCTTCAGCCCTTATTGAAAGCGAGATCTTTCTTTGCGTACCGTTGTTGTCACTAGATATTGTCCAAACGTTATTTTCTTCATCGAATGTGATTGTCAATGTTGCATTTTCACTGTTATACTCGCGTTTCAAATTGTCAAAGGAAACCAAAAGCGTCGCATCGCTCGGGTCAATTGTAAAGGCAAGCCCTGCTTCCATTTCAATCACAAAATTGCTTGAAGATGTACAAATTGCACTTGTGAAAGAATATTCTCCGCAGGTTTCGCCAGGGTCTCTTTCAAGCCTAATCACTATGCTTTCAGTTGTGCTTGTTGACTCAAAAGCAACACGATAATTGAATGTAAATGACGGATCAATAGTACCAAAAGGCTTGCTGGCTATATTAATAGACTCAAGATAGGTATTAGTTATTGTAACCGTTGCCTTGTTGATTGTTATATTAAACGTCCTATTTTCAAGCGGTTCACTTTCAATAGAATTAAATATATCTTCATTTACATGTAATACAAGATTGTATGTGCCAGCATTTATAATCTTGTCTACACCCAATGTAAAGTAGATTGATTGTGTTTCGCTTGCGTTTATAAGTTTGTTTAAAGCAGATTCTCCATAATCGCCTAGTGTTGCAGTGATTGATTGTGCATAGTCATAGTTTGCATAACTTAAGCTTGTTTCGCTAAGGGTGACACCTGCTATATCAAGTTTCAATTTTGTAATATTGAGAGTAAAGTTGACTGACGCGCTCTTTGTCACATAGTTGCTATACCCTGCCGTAACAGTCAAGGTATACTGTCCCTCACTTTGAGTGTTTGCAGGCACAAGAAGGGGTGCATTATTTGAAGTCAAATTCTGTCCATTTCTAGAGAATACATAGGTATAGGTTATTGCACTATTGTTGTTGTCTATGCCTGTGATAATATCGCTATAGGCAATCTTGTCAATATCTGCGTCTAGGTCTGTTTTTGCACTCCTAGTAATGCTTTGGGTAGATCCACTGATAATTATATCTGCAAGCGACCATTCCATAGTCAGAGTAACGGCAGTTATATCTGCATTATCTGAAACAGCCACATCAAAGCCACTAGTGGTCACTTGAGAGTTTGCACTCATCCAGCCGTTTGCAACAAAACCTGTCCATTTGTTTGCAGGAAGAAGATTGTATGTTGCCGTCTCGCCTGCTTTCATGTACTTAGTGTCTTGCTCGCCACCCTTGTCGCCGAGTGAGAAGTTGATTGCTTTAAAGTCTGTAAGAAGTACAACTACATTCTTTGCACTGTTGAAACTTTCTTGATAATTCCTTGCACTTTCTTTAGTAAGAGCGTCAAGATAGGTCTTTGCCTCACTTGCCGAGTACTCGTCATCTGTCCAGCGAAGTACACTCATGCCATCAGAAATTACAAACTCGAAGAGTGGATTTTGGGTTTTATTAAATATAATTATAGGATTTTCTGTATTGTTGTTATAGATTGTAAGCATAAGCGTATTGCCTATGATCCAATTGTAAGTATCTATAGACGATAGGTCCTCATAACTGGTACCAACATAGGCATCTGTTATAGATATTGTGTACCCTTCAATGTCCGAGAGGCTTGGATTTTCTTTATCTGTTAGGTCAAGATATTTTGCTACAGTGCTTATTTTGTATCCTTCTTCATCGTCCTCGATTTCAAATGATCCTGTGATTTCGATTTGGAAATTGCTGGATACCTCATCATCGTTGTTATTAAGCACTGTATAACTTGCATCAAAATTGTCTGTGCCTGTGTATTCTTTTGCTTCATAGCCATTTGTGGAAATTGAAATTGTGCTTACTCTAAAACCATTGTTTAAATAGTCAGGGAAGGTGATCTCGCCAATATTGACAGCGTGAGCGGTTCCTATTTCAAAACCCATTCCAGAAACAGCAACGGTGAATGTTGAATGCACAATTGTCGCCTTCACATCACTTGGCTCATATACATAATATGCATTCTGTTGTCTAAGACCGTTATAGTTTGAAATGTTGATTCCTCGTCCGGTAAAGAGATATCTTACCTGATAATCTGCTCCGACATTATATTGCTCGCTTGCATCAACTATTTCTACTCTTAAAAATTGAAGTTCGGTGATATCCTCTCCACCAGTATAAGTAAACCCGCCTTGAGAGTAATCATCTGTTTGCGCTATTTGTGAACTGCCGGTATAATAACTTACTACATTTGCACCGGTGATAACAATATCACTTTTTGATATAACTACATTAGCAGAAGTGCTTGCTGTAACTGTATATGTAAAGGTAGGGTTGAGAGTGTCTTGAATTACCGCCGTCAATGTTGCTTTTGCGTTTATTGTATTTTTTAAATTGAGATTAAGATTATTCTCATAAACTCCGCTTAACCCATCCACTGTATAATATAGTCTTATTATCTGGTCGCCGTTTGCAAGGATTGTGTTTAATTGAAGCGTTTTGTCAATATCTTCTGGATTTTCACTTTTCCATGTACTTGTGGCTACGGTTTGCTCTAAACCATTATAAACTAAACCTTCCACTGGCGTGACTGTACCGCTTATATAATTACTATTGTTTTTCGCCCAAACAACTTTGATTTCCAAATCGGAGTCGTTTATATATTTTCCGTTCTGGGAATAAATTCCTTCTACAGCCGTCCAAGGTTCTTCGGAATTAGAATAGGTCGCAAAAACACCATCAGAGTCTGCTACAATAATTTTGTCTGGTGTGTAGTTGTATCTGTTAAATGTTATACCATTAAGAATATCTGCAATGTCGTCAAGATAGAAGATGGTAAAATTGTAGATCTCCTCCTCTTCTCGAGTTATGCTTTCATAGTTTTGCTCAGCAGTAGAGCGATCTATAGTGACAGTATATTCCTTTTCCGTTACAGTGATGGTGATCGTAATATCTGAAAGGATATTGGCTAGTGTCGCTTTGGATGTTTCTTTGTCGAGAGTCACGTTTGCATTGCCTTCGCCAAGGCTGAAAGAATAATCATCAAATGTGTAGCCTGTATCAAAATCAAAAACTAGCACTCTTGTCTGTCCGTGTACCACACCGCTGTCACCTTCTAATATTATCTGTCCATTTGTCACTTCTGTCGTGTAGTCTGTCTCATTAATAGTCACTTTGTTTACATGAGCGGTGTCGTAATTTATTGTTACTGTATAGATATTATCATTATATACGGCATAGAGTGTAATTGTAAGGTCGCTTTTAGGAGTTGTCAAAGTAAATATATCTCCAGTCTCAAATGTGTCACTGTCTTCAACGTTTTTATTAATTGTCCAGTATGCCAAATGTCTTCCTACTGGCAAGGTCACAGTTGGGAAAGTGATAGGTTCTCCATAAATTTGAGTTGTTTCATAAGTTTCTTGTCCGTCAATTGTCCCTTCACCGTTTTTGTCAGTTGGGATTAATGTAATAGTATATTTGCATCCTTCAAAATATGCTGAGAGTTCATACTCTCTATCTTGTGTAGGTACACCGCCATTATCTTCAATAAACCCTTTAATAGATTTAGAAAATTCTAAATCTTTTTCTTCTCCATTAGAAGTAGTGTACTTCCATTTTACATGCGTGTAAGTGCCGTCAGTGAGCGTATATGTGCCGATATCTTGAATAGTTAGATTTTGTAGCGATTCAAAATCATACTCCTTTTGCGAGATAGAGACTGCATTCGTTACGCTTGATCCTTTAGGAGTCTGATAGGTTGGAGTAAAGGTGATGTTGATTGGCTGGATATTTAAATTATACACAAGGTTTTTTAAAGCAGTAAACTCTTCTATTGTATATGATGTCCGACCGTTTGCTGTCGTTTCTGTTTGGGCGTCGCCCGTGCCCTCTGTATAGGAAGAAACTTTCCACCAGTCGTTTGCAACGATATCAATTTTTATTTGATCGTTATAGTGAATATTGTAAACGCCATCTTGAATTGTGATTTTAGTTTCAAATTCGCCGTCGATCTTAGTGACTTCGATTGATTTTGTTTGTTCTGTGCCATTTATTGTGATTGTAAGAGGCGCTTCTGTCCAATTTGCCTTGAAAGTAAAGCCTGTTTCGATATTGTCTTCGACAAAACTATCTCCGCCTATTCTTGCCCAAATGCTGCTAGCACTGCTTACAAGATCGTTTAGTGTCCAGTTGAGAAAATCATAGGTATTCTCTTGAGTGATTTGTACTACAGGAAGATCCTTGCCAAAAAGCTCTGAGTATGATAGCACACGTTCCTTTGAAGCCCACTGATTATTTGCATCAGTCCAATCGTTATCGCTATTATCTACAAACTCACTTGCAAAATATTCATTCTCATTAATTTTAGGCTCATTAGTGTTAATGATGATAAGCACTTGAATTTCTCTTACTGCAATAGTGATCTTCACATCGCTGATTATATTCACAATTTCAAACGAGTTAGTGTCTCTTTTGCCAATACCTACGGTGTTTAAAATTTCATTTTCTCCTTCACCAGCAACAATGTCTGGTTCATATGAAATGTTAACACCATTAAGCACATATCCTGGATTAATAGAGAAAGTGATCTTGTCGTCACCTGTAAAGGATGTCCAGTAATCAACTGTTAATTTGTTGTTTGTTAAATTTTCTTTTATATAAACTTTATCGCTGTCAAACTCAAAAGTCACAGTATAACTTTGAATTTGCCACTTTGCATTAAGTGTAATTCCGCCCGTGCTGTTGCCTGCAACTGCTTGACCGATGAATGTATCAAAACTTGTTTCATCTGCACCTACATTTTCTTTCAATGCTGTAATGGTGACGCCATTATATTTCCATGCAATTTGCTTATAACCGCGTTTTTGAGCATAATTTGAAATAAGTGTTTCTATAAATTCAGACATGTCGCCAGTATAAGTGACAGTGAAATCGCCATTAGTTAAAGTTATTCTGTCTACGAAAGTTATAGTATTGAGATTTGTCTTAAAGGTGATTGCAACTGACGTAATTTCACCTTTAAGTCCTGAGTCGTTGATCTCATAATTTTCATAATCGTTTCCATATACAATTACAATCTCCTTGTTTGAGCCGATCTTTTTGTCTTTATACTTGGCACTCACAACTGAAATTGTATCGCCTTCTAAGATACTTCCTTCTGATGTAATATAGAAGCCTTGCGCTTGGTTTACATTTTGATTATTTACAAATTTATCAATCACATTGACATTGTGATCATATACCTTTGTGATAATAGTGCCAGGTCTATTTGAAATGGTGATTTCAATTTTATCGACTGTGACAGTTATTTCAAAGGTTTTAATGTAAAGTCCTTCGTTTGCGCTTGACGCATCTTTGCCAAAATTAAAGTTTGACGATGTAACTGTAAACATAAAGGCATAGCTACCACTCTTTAGATATCTACCACTTGAAAATTGTGCGCCTGTTACTGAAACGCTTTCAATTGTATAATATTCTTCTGCGACTGCGACGAGCGTGCTTGCACTTTCTGACTCTGCACCTTCGCCTGCGTCGCCCGCTTCGCTTGTAATGATATTTAAACTAAGCTCAAGTTTGTTTTTAATATTTTCAAGTAAGTCACTTAAGTCATTTGCGCCAGTTTCATTTTTTCTAAATGTTCCATAATCGAACTTTGTCGTTGTTGCATTTAGCGATATTTCGGCATCGGATGGAGTGATTGAGAATACAAATCCTTCACTTATAAAAATTGTGTAGTTTGCATTATCAATTGTAAGACTAATCCAATTTTCACCGGTATTGTCAGGACTGTAATAGGAATATTGCCCAACCTCACTGCTTGACAATTGTCCTGTAAAAATGATTGTATCACCAGCCACAATTCCCGACTGATTTGTTTCATTATATCCTTGAATATTCAAACTTGCGTAGTTGGTTGCACTGGTATCATATGTAAACTCTCTCCTTTGGTTGAATACCATGCTTCCGCCATCTACATGGATTTCTCTTTGATTTACAACAATCTTATTATATTGATTTGTTTGGCTTTCGCTAGAAAATACAACGCCGTTCCAATTGTCAGCTTGGTCACTAGACGACAAGGCAACATTGAGCGAATATGAGCCTGCGTTTTGAGAAAGATCTTTATCAGATGAGAAGTTTATATATCCAGCATAGGTCTCCCTCTCTACTTCAGGGATATCGATCTTTTGACCTGTAGCTAGATAGTATAACTTAAAAGTCTGTTCAACTCGAAGTGTTCCAGCCATGCCTACGACTTTAAAGTTTCTATCTTCGTATACTGTTTGAATATTGCCAAGTTTCTGACCATTGTAGATATAGTTTAGAGTATCACTCATTTCAATATACAATATTGCATTTTGTGGAGCCTTAATCACAAACTTAGAAGTAAATGTCTCAGGATCAAATATAAGATTATAATCTCTCTTGTCATCGTCGTTTGTAATAGTGGCAGAAATATAGGTGTACTGCCTTATCGCCTCGCCTTCAACTCTAACAAAAGTGATATTGACGGTATCTTTTTTTAAAGTCGGAGTCGCAACAGTAATATCTTTTTTTAGTTCAGGCTCTTTTTCACCGAAATATTTCCAAAGTGTCACCTGATTTGCATATTCTTCAAGGTTGATATTGAGATCATACTTATTTACTACTATATATATTTTAGATTTATTTTCATTTAAATTATATATATCAGTATATTTTGAGTTGATTGATATTGTAACTCTGTATTTTCCAGCTTTTTCAATTCGATCATTTGTTTCATATATTTCTTCACATTCAGCGTTTTGACCAGTTTTATATTCCAAAACAACTTCAATGCCATAGGTGTCTATTGTAGTAGTTGCATTTTTAAGTAGATCTTCAAGTGTAATAGACGCTGTGACGCTGTCATTATTGCCAAGAATATTGATATCAACTTCTGTTTTTTGATCTGCATTATTGAAAGTAAGATCGTCACTTGTCTTTTCAATTCCTACCACATTTTTTGTGATATTTAAAGTTACATTAAAGGGTTTTGAAACCTCATAAGAACCATCTTGAGTTCCATCACTATATTCTATAGTCACTGTAAGAGTGTATTGTCCATCTAGTTTACTTGAAAGCCATCCGCTCTTGTCGCAAATAGTAAATGCACCTGACGAAGAATCATTGTCGCCAATATAGGTGAATGTTACATTGTCATCATTCTTTTTCTTAAACTCATAGGTAAATTTACCTTGAGATAATTCTTCAAGTTTTAGTATATCTTTAAGTTTTATTTCTCCCGGATTTATTGAAGTATAGAATGAAAACTCTTTCTTAATTTGTTCACCCGCAACTGACTCAAGTTTCCATTTAGCAAAAAGCGTCACACTGTTTCCGCCTTTAGTTACATTGAGTTTAAAGCCATCTGCAATAGAGCCTGAAAATTTAGGGTCAGCGTTTTCGTTATTTTCGCCTTCATAACTATATCCATTGAATGACATCCCGGAATAGTTAAAGGCTGGTGTCGGCAAACTGAAAGTGCCACCATTATATGAAACATAGAAAATTTGCTTAGTTATTTGATTTTCATCACCATTAAGCCTGTTATATCCGCCGTTATAGTCGACAGTCACCTTTCTCACATCTGAGAGTACTGCATAAGTGGTCTGTAAAATGTTATCTCCGCCAGATACTTCTTGATCTAAAACAAAGGGATCTTCTGAGGGATCTTCTGATTGATAAGTTGTATCAAAATAACCAAGATAGTCGTTTACATTGTTTGAATTATGGAATGCAAGCATACTTAAGTGACTGCTTCTTGAAGTTGTGATATAAACTTGTACTGTATAAGAAACTTTGTTTGCACTTATTATGTCTTGATTAAAGTAGATTGTTAATTTTGGTGTATGATTGCCTACAAAACTGAATAACACATCATTTCCAACTGAATATGTACCAAACTCACCTTCGAATGAGCCAGTAAGAAGGTCATCTGTCACTATCGTACTGCCATCTACACTTACACTTTCAAGTATCAAATTCTCAATTATCAAATTCTCAATCTGATCGCCATATATAGTTTGCAGAGTATCTAAAAGTGTACCCGTAGAATCTGAAGTGATATAGGCAGTTTGATAGTTTTTCTTGATTGCGCTGTCAGAGTCATAGAGCGTAAATGTACCCACTAAACTATATTCGAAATTTTCTAGGCTTTCATCATTAGTTGAAGAATTCTCTTTAATCTCTTTAATTGAAAGATCTATTACCTTAAATCCCATATCTAGTGATGGATTTTTAAATGTATGGTTCTCGGCATATTCCCCACCTGTATAGATAATTCGATCAAGCTTGTATGAGAAGTTCACATCTCCAACATTGAATGTGAAAGAATTGTCAGACATATATACTACTGTTTCAACTCCGTCAAAGTAAAATGATGAAGATGTGCCAAAATTTATAGTAAATCTTGCTTTTACAATGTTTACAAGACCCTTTGCAACATGAGTATAAACGCCTTCTTCTGCAAACACGTCAACAACAAGGTCTGCCCAGTTTGTAGTTGCACTAACTGCATAACCGTTGATGCTATTCACTCTATTAAATGTATTGCTATTGATTGTTACCTTTAAATCTCTTGCATCTTTAACGCTATAGTCACCTGAAATTGAAAGGTCGGTATTGCTTGAAAGGAAGAACTCTTCAAAGTTAAATCTCTTTGCACTGCTTTCAGTCACTTTACTTGAGTCCCAATTGAGAGCAAAGTATACCTGACCGAATTTGTTTAAATCGTCATATCCTTCTCCAGCAGTCGTTGCATGGAACTTATTTGTGCCTGAATATGCAGATACTATATGATTGCCTACAATTTCGTTTCCTTCGTCATCATATACTATTACTATGTCTCCTTTTTCGTCATATTCACATTTAGTGAAGACAAAATAATTTCGTTGTACAGTAAACTTTAATGCATTACTTTCAACAGTGTATTTTTTTGTACCATAGTAATCGTTTAATGTAACATAAAATTTGACTTGATACTGCCCTGCTTTATTGAATAGATTTAAATTGAATTGATAAATAGAACTAGAATTCAAATCTTCTTTCTCATAAGAGCCGTCTTCTTTAAGAATATAAACATTAAAGCCATAAGCAATAACACTATCACCATTTTCAATAGGTTTTTCAGTTATTTCACTATCTGTATAAGTGTTGCCTTTTGCATCAGTAATAGTTGCATTTTTTGTTAACTTATGACTATTTAAAAGTGCAAGAATTGAAACGTTTTTTACATCCTCCTCTTTTTCTATTTGAGCACTAACTGTTGCCTTGACATAAGTCCAGCGAATAGAAACTGTTTGATCTTCGGTATAGGTATACTGGGCACCCTCAACAATATTAACAAAATTTACCCCCGCATCTATTAAATAATAGTCAGAAGTATAGATTTTATTTACTTCATATCCGCTTCTTGTAAAGTTGATAAATTTAGCAATATTATTTGGTAGTACATTTGCAAGCGAATATTTTGGTGCTCCATTAGTCCAATTGATATCATCTTGAGTGATTGCATTTTCGCCATCTGCACTTCCATAAGTTACATAAATAAATATCCCTTTTTCATCTATTCCGCCATACTCATTTGTTCCCGATATAATTTTACCATCTTTATCTTTAATCACATTTTTTAAACTGTATTTTTCTTTTTCTTCTTCGCTATCCCATTCTTCTTCTTCCTTCCATGCAAGTTGATAATAATTTTCTTCTGATTGCTCTATATAAACCTTAAAATGCGCGCCAACTCTTTGAGTTGAAATTTTTATTACGCAAGAATCGCTGTTTTTATACCAGCATTCTTGGTTAATCAACTCTTTAAATTTGGCTATACTTAAGGTATATCCTTCTTCACTTCCAAATTTCCAATTAAAGACAGGGCCTTGTGATTGTTGATAGATATTGAAGATATTGAATGAAACAGCGGTATAACCAGGTTCTTTTCCACCTGTGATTTCAAGAAGTACATCATTTTCTTCTAAAATTTGATATTTTGCTGTTCCTGTTCTAGAACCATCATCTTCGGCTGTTATCTCTAAACCGATTGTGATATATGTTTCTTGTCCGTCAATTTGGAGGTTATACCGAATAGGTTCCCATAGATAAGTTATTCTTATTTTTCTTGTTGAATCGTTGTTTTTTTCATCGCTTTCACCATCATTGTATAAACCTGACCAAGCCTGCAATCCATTGCTGTAGTTGCCACCTGCCCAGATATTCCACCAGTTTTCATCAAAATATGTTAAAGTTGGGTTAGGAGTTTTGTCAAGTGAAATTTTGGTTGTAGGCAATGTGAAACCTTCAAGTTCATCGCCGTTTGCGTCAAGCAGAGTTAAAGTATATCCGCTTACATTATGTCCGAGATTTACAAATACTTGATCTAGTATAGAATAACCTTCTTCTTCTGGGTAAGTAAAACTATCTCCTTTTTTATGTAAGTTGTCGGTCGCGTAGTCTTTTTCTTCACATATCTCGCCTTGTCCTTGTAAAGGTTTTTCATAATCATATTCGACTTGTATTGTACGCTCGCCAACTGCAGCGTAAAGATTGAATGTAAAACTAGCCTTATTATTCAAAGTTTTGCCATATACAAACTCAAGTCCTTCAGCGCTTGTATAATAACTATTTAAGCCACCTTCTCCGCCTATTATCGCCCTTACATTTGAGTTGTCTGTAAGCGCAACTTCGCCATTTACTAAATACCATCCAAGTAGATAGTATTTTTGGAAAATGCTGATATTTTCAAACTTACTTACAACATTCAAAGTATAATTTTTATCTAGATTTTTTTCTTCGGTGTCATAATTATATTTCAATTTAAAATTGCGTGGATTTTCCTCAATTCTACTATCGTTAACATCATTTCCATCAATATCCTTTGCGCCAACTACACTGCCTGTAATGGTTTTATAGGTGAGATTAAATATAAAATTAAAATCAAAAGTACCTGCAGTAAAAGTGATTGTATACACGCCATTGCCATTATCTTTCACATTAGGAGTGGATGCTAATTGATATCCTTCATTATTTGATTGATCTCCGCCACCAGTATAGACATCATAAGCACTTTCGTCGATATCTATAAAATTATCTATGTTAATATAGAAAATTTTTCTTGCCTTTTCTTTTAAAGTGATTTTAAGAGAAATCTTATCACCATTTTTATAATTAAAACCACTATCTGAAGAATTATTTGTAGTATTTGTAATGTTTAGTTTAAATAAATCACTAAAATTTGAAGAAGAAAGCCCTAAATCACTATACAAATCATCTCCATCCGCTTTAAAAGTCACCTTCGCGTCTTTGAAAAAATGCTCTCTTTCCTTTAGGTAAATTTTTACGATATAGTTTGCTTCTTTGGTGTTGCTGTAAGCTTCAGTTAATATAAGTCCATTTGATAAAATGTATGTATATTTACCATAATCCGGCTCCTTCGACTCATCTTTATTAATTGTTTGATTTCCTATAACTATTCTATCTAAATCATATTTACCATTTGTACGAACATAGAAATTGTCCACAGTAGATGACAACCCTACGAATACAAGACTATCACTGGAATTACCTGGAACACCTGTTCCGCCACTTAATTCACCATTATTATTTGAACTATTTATACTAGTCTGGATATCTGAATAATCACCGCCTTCACTTGTAATTTTACTCTCTCCAACATAGTATTCAAATTGAACTGCCGTTTGTGCAAGACCAACAACAATCTCAAAATAATTATTTATTTTTTTATTATCGCCTTCTGTAACATTTTGATATGACGAACTTGGATAATCTATAGTTGTATTAAAGTTTATGTTTTTAGCGTATTTATCAAAAAAACTACCCTCTGTTGATGCATTGCCAGGTGTAGGTTTTATGTTAACTTTCTCTTTAAGAGTTTCATTTGCTCTCAAAATATAAAATCCATCATTTGAATTAGTTAACTCTACAGTAATCGTGATATTTTGGTCCATTTTATAAGAAAAATCTATAGTAAACACTCCTTTCACATAATTGCCACTATGATTTCCTTCTGCACATAATTCAAATTGATCGTCTAAACCGTTTTTATCTGTATCAAGCCCGGTGATTGTATAATATGCTTTAAGCTCCGGTGGAGTATTTGGAAGGTTTCCATTTATAGATTGTAAGTTGATTTTTAACTGAGTTTCAATCGAATCTCTTACAACTCTAATTTTTAGTGTTCCGCCTTCTCCTACAATATTATCGATTGTTATTGTATAGACTTTGTTTCCATTATCTAAAGTATCAAAAGAATGGCTTCCTGTAATTAAATTGTATGAGTCTTGTTGTTTGCCACTAGTTTGATAACCATTCTCTTCGTCATGTTTTCCTGTTGCTGTAATAGAAGATCCGTCAAAGGCAACTGATGAATCATCATCATCAGCAACTGATGAATCCTTTTTATCAATTTGTAAACTATATCCTGCAAGTATGGTTATATTAAAACTTACACTACCTGAAGTTATACCTTGTAGTTCTACTGAATAATTACTATTAAAACTATGCTTATTTAATTTTATTCCTTGGTCTTGGTTTTCTAGATAATTTTTCAAATTGCTTATATTAGAAACGATCAGTTGTCCATTTGTTGGCAAATTTGTAAAATCTTCGGTATCTGAACCGGGATCACTATTTACACCGGTTACAAGTTGAAGATTTATATTCTTTTTTTCTTCTTCTGCAGTCCAAGTAAAAGTACTTGTTCCGTTTGCAACAGGATAGCCAACATTAAATATTTTTTTATTGAGGTTGTCTTGATCTGAATTATTCAATGTTGAAAAGTCATAGCCTAATCTTTGTTGATACTGAGGTCTTTCTTTAAAGAATTCTACAAAAGATTGATCGTATTTAATATCAGTTAGTGTTATTGTTCTAGTTCCATATTCATAATCAAATGTATGAGTTATTGTCGCATTTTCAAATTCTATTTCAGTAACTCCACTGCTTGTTGGCTCGCCTGTTGGCAGATTCTTTGCTTTATATCCAACATAGAGTGGATAAACTTCTCCTTCTTTTGCACTTTCTCTTAAAGCTGGTTTAGCATTTGTATAGATAGGGTTATTTGTAGTGCCATTGATCATCCTGTAGACGTTTCCATTGTACCAATTTTGTTGTCCGTTATTATTTGCAATATAGAAAGAAGGAACAGAATTATATTTTTCTTTCTCAGGGTTTGTTTTACTTATGTAGTAACTATGCATAAAACCTTTATTTTCTGTATCTTCTGTTACAGTAAAATTCCCTCCATCCTCTGTATAGGTTGCACCAATAGCAGTCACTGGTTTGGCAGATTCACCATCTATGCCATTTAGAGTTGTGCCTGAAAAAACATTTGTTATTCCTACTCCTCCAACCAAAAAGCCAATGCTGTTGGTGATATTGCTTTTAAATTCTGAAGAAAGATAACAATTTATTACTTGTCCAGCAAGGCGTCCAACTAGGTTTCCTTGTTGGTGTGTAGTGTCTATTGAATATGTTCCGCCGAGTACTAGGTCAGAAATATTTCCTTGATAAACATTGCCGAAAAGACCGGCACCGTTGTTAGTTCCAGATTCTACAGTTAAGTCATTTACACGTACATTTGATATTTTATGACCTGCACCTATAAAGGTTGCATTGAATGGATGACTATAAGTTCCTATCGGTGTCCATAATTTTGAGCCAAGATCGATATTTGCAGTTAAGATATATACAACATTAGTCGAGTTATATGTGGCATTTCCAGAATTTACATAATAGGCAAGTAATGCAAGTTGTTTTGCAGAACTTATTTCATATACATTTTCAAGACCATAAAATGTATATCCATTGACTGTTTCGTTATTGTATGTTACTTTTGATAAAGATACAGAAGTGTCGGCATTTTGAATTGCGTTTTGCCAACTTCCAGTGATAGAACTAATGCTTGAAGAGTTTGCATTAAAAATACTGTCTGTACTTACATTGTCTGCATTAGTTAGATCACTATCAATACTAATCACAGACTGCGACTTTTGATTTAAAAGTTCCTTTGAAAATGATGGTATCATACAAAAAATACCAGCAAGTAAAAGCATGACTGATATTCCCGCGATACTTTTCAAAACTTTTCTTAACATAACTCTTTATCTCCTTTTAGCAAAAGTATAACCGAAAAGCAAGTAAGTAGTATATTATTTATTTTTAAATATTATATAATATAAACGCTTAAAAACAAAACGATTTAAACAATTTTACTTGCAATTGAGTTAAAATTTCGAGTAGAATTTATGTCGAAAACAGGTGATAGATGCGAAGATTAAATCTTTTATAATTAATTATTTATCTTTTGTATACTAATAATTTAAGCAAAATATATGAAAATAACATAAAAATCGGCAAATTTTGTCAATTTTTTATAATTTTTTTACAATTTTTTTCTATAGCAATAAAAAAATTAGTAAAAACAATATAAAATAATTTGTTTCCAAATACATACTTAATAAAATTATAATTCATTTGACATTATCAAAATAAAATTTTATAATTTAAACAAAGGAGAAAGATAAGACTTTGATAGAACTTTTTTTATCAAGTTTTTCTAAAATTGATTATGAAAGAGATAATACTTACAGGCGATAGGCCAACCGGAAATCTACATTTAGGGCATTACGTAGGTTCGGTGCAAAATAGAGTTGCACTTCAAAACACTGATTTTGATAAATTTTATATTATGATTGCTGACACGCAAGCCCTGACTGACAACTTTAACAATGTGGATAAGGTTAAAAATAATATTATACAAGTTGCTATGGACTATATCAGTGCTGGCATTGATATAAATAAAGTCAACATCTTTATTCAATCACAAGTGCCCGAACTTTTTGAGATGACTTCATATTTTTTAAATTTAGTCACGGTTTCAAGATTGCAACGCAACCCTACAATTAAAGAAGAATTAAAACAGCGAGATTTTGTAAAATCTATCCCTGTTGGCTTTTTGACCTATCCTGTTTCACAGGCTGCCGATATACTCGCCTTTAAGACTACACTTGTACCTGTTGGAGAGGACCAACTTCCTATGGTTGAACAAACGCGAGAAGTTTTGCAATCTTTTAATAACACATATAAACCACAAAATCCTATTTTTAACACGCCAAAAGCATTTTTAAATGAAAACAAGATCTGCCAAAGACTTCCAGGCCTTGACGGAAAAATAAAGATGTCAAAATCGGCTGGAAATGCAATTTATCTTTGTGATGATGAAAAGACAATCAAAGAAAAGGTTATGTCAGCCTATACCGATCCTGACCATATTCGCGTGAGTGATCCTGGAAAGATAGAAGGTAATATTGTATTTGCATACCTTGACGCATTTGCAAAAGAAGAACATTTTAAAAAATACTTGCCAGACTATAGAAATCTTGACGAACTTAAGGCTCACTATAGAAAAGGCGGACTTGGTGACGTAAAAGTTAAACTATTTTTAAATAACATTCTTCAAGAACTCTTAGCCCCTATTCGAGAGAAAAAGTTAGAACTAGAAAAAAATGTAAATGATATTTATAATCTTCTTTTTGAAAATTCTTTAAAGGCAAGCCTAGTTGCAAAAGCCACTCTAGAAGAAATGAAAGAGGCGATGGGACTAAACTATTTAAAACTTTTAAAATAGTTAATTTTAATTTTTATTCATAATAAAAAATTATTAAAGAGCCATTTTAAACATTATTAAATTTGGTTTTTAATAAACAAAAAATAAACTTAAAATCGTATATCAAACAACAAAATTTAACAAAATATATCAAAAAAGGAGAAAAAATGAGCAAAAAATCGCGTTTTTTTAGTATTTTTTCTTTAATTATGATTTTGGCGCTTCTTATTTTAGTGCCTGTTTTGTTTGTAGGTTGTGGTAAAAAAACTGAAATTACAGATATTTCATTTACTGAAGAAGAATATTATATAAGTAGAAATGGATTTAAATATATAAATGTAAATGTCACTCCTAGCGATGTGAGTTTGACTGGAAGATTACAGTGGACATCTGCCGATCCTGTCATTGCAAGGGTTGATGGCTTTGGCAAAGTGGAAGGACTTAATAATGGAAGAACTACTATAACTTGTAAGGTTGTTGATAGCGATCTATCCGCTTCATGTGATATTATCATCGATGAAGGCGATATAATTTATATGGAGGTTGGAAGCAAGGTAATCGAAGACCTCTATTATGAAGGAGATATTTTAGATGTAAGCGGTCTTAAAGTCAGTATTAAATATGAAAGTGGTTTATCAGAAGACATTCCTATTGATCAATTAAAACTTACATATCCTACTCCACTTGTGGAAGGATCCATTCTTACAATAGAATATAGACAATTTAAAAAAGAATTTGAATTGTTTGTTCTTCCACTGGAGATATTTAAAATTGAATTAGAATCTCTGCCAACAAAAACTACTTATTATGCTGGAGAAATCTTTGACCCTACAGGTATGGTTATAGAGGCAACTTACACAAATGGAAATAAACAAGTCATAGATCAAACGAAATTGCAATATAAAACTACTCCGCTTACCATAGACGATACAACACTTACAATAACATACCAAGATTTCACTGTTAAATTACCAATTACCATTCAGCCAAATCATACAGTTAGCGATTACTCTAATCTTCAAAGTGTGATAGATAGTGCTGTCAATAATAGTGTTATAAGACTTGCAAATGGAATTTTTAACACTAATATTATTATAAATATTCCTCTTTCAAAAAATTTAACTATACTGTCACTTAGAAACACAACTATAAACTCAAGCGGTTTAATATTTAATCTTGTAGATGATAGCGAAGAAAGTGGCAGTTTAAGACTTATTAATTTAACTTTAAATACTACAAGTTTTGCTATCACTGGCGATAATTTAACTGATTTCACTATTAATATTGAAAATACCATGATAAATCAAGAAAATCTTGAAAGTGATATAATATCTATATCAAATTCACAAAACGGAAATATTAATTTTGTAAATTCTAATATAATAAATGATGAATTTATAATTTTAGAAAATTGCGAAGATATAATTATTAAATTCAGTTAAATTTATTAATTTTTTTTAAAAATATCTTGAAAATTTATAAAAAATAGGAAAAAATTAAATATTTTCCTATTTTTTTTACTAAATTTAAATTTTTTAATTATTTTTTATATAAATCTTATTTGCTTCTATATTTTCATCAAAATCTGTACAAGTTATTATCGTTTGCGTTTTTGATGTAAATTTTAATAGTCTTTCTCGTCTGTCTTTATCAAGTTCACTAAACACATCATCGAGAAGGAGAATTGGATATTCCCCTATCCTATTTTTTATAATCTCAATCTCTGCAAGTTTTAATGACAGTGCACTCGTCCTCTGCTGGCCACGACTGCCAAAGTTTTTAACTTCTGTTCCGTTTAAATATATATCAATCTCATCTCTATGCACTCCAACCGTTGTATAGCCAAGCTTAAAATCTTTTTCTAGATTTTTAGCGAGTGCCTTTTGCATGTTTTGAGCATAGTTTTCACTAAACGAACTTATATATTTTATTTCAAGTTTTTCCTTGCCAGAAGAAATATATTCATGAGCAAGGCTTGCATAAGGAGCTAAGTCCTCTATAAACTTTTTTCTCTCTAAGAATATCTTCTCGGCAAGATCACAAAGTGCTCTATCCCAAATATCGATAGTCTGTTTAATGACATTTATATCAGGGCTACTTTTAAGCAGTTTATTTCTATTCTGTAATACCTTTTCATATCTACCTAAAATATAAAAATATTTCTTATTGGTCTGCGATATATCTATATTCATAAATCTTCGTCTTTCTTCTGGAGACTCTTTTATAAGTTTAAGTTCGTCAGGCGAAAAGAATACAGCATTTGCTTGACAAAGCAGTTCACCTATCTTGCGAATAGGAATGTTATCTATTTTTACTGTCTTATTGTGATCTCTGTCAAATAAAAACTCTATCTCTACATCTCTATATTTCTTTGCAAAGTAGGCTTTTATAAATCCGCGCTGACTATTCCACTTTATAACTTCCTTTTCTTTTGATGTGCGAAAACTTTTTCCAAGCACTGCAAAAAATATAGCTTCAAGTATATTTGTCTTACCTTGCGCGTTCTTTCCAATAATGATATTTAGTTTATCATCAAACTTAAATTCACTATCGCTATAATTCCTAAAATCTTTAAGTTTGAGTTTTCTTATTACCATCTTTTTTATTGTAACACAAAAAGAAAAATTATTCTATAGATTTGCGATTTTTACATAAAATTTATATAATTTTCTATACAAATATTTTAATACAAAAAGTCAGTCTTTATTGACTTTTTTTATTTTTCAAATTATAATAAAAAGGCAAAAGGAGTAAAATATGCAAGATTTGTCTTCACTTTGGCAAGCGGTGCTTGAAAAACTTGAACTTAATGTATCAAATGTATCCTATGTGATGTGGTTTAAGCCACTGAAAGTTGTAGATTTTGTAGACGGTAAAAAACTTATAATCGCCACAAATTCAACTTCTGCAAAAAATCAAATACTACGAAACTATATTGATAAATTAAATAGTGCAGTAGAAGATATATTTGGCGAAAACATAGAGATTGAAGTTTTGGACCAAAATGAAGAGATTGAGTATGTAAAGATAAATGGTGAGAATTCAAAAGAAAAAGGCGTTGAAGTAAATAAAAATCCTTTTAATGCTAAATATACTTTTGATAATTTTGTCGTTGGAAAAAGCAATCAGTTTGTCTATGCCGCTGCAAGAAGTGTGGCTGAACATCCTGGTGAAAAGTTTAATCCCCTATTCATTTACGGCGGAGTTGGTCTTGGTAAAACTCATATTTTGCACGCTATAGGAAATTATTTAAAGGAATTTAATCCAAATTTGAATGTAATGTATGTAACTTGCGAACAATTTGCGAACGACTATATTGAAAGTTTAGGCTCTGCTTCTAAAAATAAGGCAGTACTTGAGTTTAGGGCAAAATATAGAAATCTTGATGTACTTATGGTAGATGATATTCAATTTATTTCAAAAAAAACATCAACTCAAGAAGAATTTTTTCATACCTTTAATGAATTATATCAAAACAACAAACAGATTATAATTTCTTCCGATCGTCCACCAAAGGATATCGAAACACTTGCCGATAGACTTCGTTCTCGCTTTACAAGTGGACTTATTCAAGATATACAACAGCCTGACCTTGAAACTAGAATTGCAATCTTAAGAAAAAAATGTCAACTTGAAAAGTATGTGATAGATGATAATGTGATTGATTTTATTGCCGAAAAGATAGACTCGAATATTCGTGATCTTGAAGGTATGCTTTCAAAGATATATTTTCTTGCAAACCTTTCAAATAAACCAAGTGCAACAATGGAAGAGGCATATGAGGCTTTTAATGGTCTTATTGAAGAAGAAAAAAATGAAGGACTTTCTCCTGATGATATTATAGATTGCGTTTGTAAATATTTTGATATCACAAGGGCAGATATTATAGGAAAAAAGAAAAGCAAAGAAGTTGTTGAACCGCGAATGATTGCAATATATCTTATAAGTGAAATCCTTGAGATGCCACTCGTTTCAATTGGAAAACTTTTTGGAGGACGAGATCATACAACGATCATGCACTCTCGCGATAAGATCTCAGACGCACTTAAGACATCTTTTAAAACTCAAAGTTTTATAAACGATATCAAAAAATTGTTGAAAAGTGGACAAAATTGTTGATTTATCCACATAGTTATCCACATCCAATAAATCTATATATAGTATAAGTTTTGGATTTTTAATGGTAAAAATTGCTATATATAGATTTTTTTTATTTTATACACATTTTCACATTCATTATTATTAATATTATTATTTAACAAATAAAAAATACTATCTTCTTTAGGCTTTTGAAAGATAAAATTTTTGTGATTTTAATTTTTTTGAAAATTTTTTTATATTAAACCTATAATAAAGATATATTAAAATTAAAAAATATCTTTCAATTCTTATTTAAAAATCTACTATTAATTTGCTTAATTTTTTATATTATGATATAATAAGAAAGTAAAGGAGAAAATTATGTTTGTAACTTGTCAAGGACTTGAACTTAGCGATGCTTTTCTAAAAGTTAGTAAAGCAATTTCAAATAAGATAGCAAATCCAATTTTAGAAGGAATTAAAATTATAGCAGAAGATGACACTCTTATTATAAGTGCAACTGATACCGAACTTACCATAGAAAAGAAAATTAAAGCGGATGTTAAGGTTGAAGGGGAAACAATTGTACCTGGAAGGTTTATAACTGAGTTTGTTAAAAAACTTACAAATTCACAGATAGAACTTGAATTGAATGATAAAAATCAACTGTTTATAAGATATGAGGACAGTGAAAGTATAATACAGTGTTATAATCCTATTGAATACCCAGGTTTTAAGACAATTTCCACAAAAGAATATTTTGGTATATCAAAGAAAGATTTTAAAATTTGTGTAAATAAATCTATATTTTCAGTAGCAATTGACGACTCTCGCCCTATTCTAAAAGGTGTACTTCTAGATATCAGTAATAACGAACTAAATTGCGTTGCTCTAGATGGCTACAGACTTGCTAGAGTTAAAAAACATATAAAATCAAATATAGTAAAATCTGTAGTTGTTCCTGCAAGAAGTCTAAATGAACTTTCAAAACTTATCGATGATAGTGATGATATAATCAATATTTATATAGATGATTATACAATGATGGCAGATCTCGGCGATACTAAAGTTACCTCAAGACTTCTAGAAGGAGACTATATAAACTATAAACAGATTATTCCAGCAAATTATGAGACTTTTGTCATAATTAATAAAGAACAGTTTGAACAGGCTCTTGAAAGAGCAACTCTGCTTTCTAGAGCAAGTAATAATAACTTTGTTAAATTTGACATAAAAGAAAATAATCTTTGCATAACATCAAATTCAGAAATTGGAAATATTAAAGAAAACATCCCTGTCAATGTTTCAGGAAAAGATTTAGTGATATCATTTAATCCTAGATATTTTCTTGAGAGTCTAAGGGTTAATAATAATGAGTTTATAAAGATATGTTTTAATAAGCCATCCTCACCTTGTGTAATAGTACCAACCGAAGAAGATGAATTTTTATATTTAATATTACCTGTAAGAGTAATAAATTAAAACATTTGTAAAAAATTATAAAAAAATTATTATAATTTTGTATTCTGATATTGACTTTATTTTATTTTAGTAATAAAATTGTAAAAACAGAAGGAGAAAAAAAATGAGAATTAAAGGGAATTATGAAATAGAAGTTTTTGGTATAAATGAAATCAGAAAATTTAAAAGTAAATATGCAGAATATGAAAATCCTAATTTGCTTGAATTGAGATATGGTGAATTTAAAAGATATATATTTCACAAAGAAAATTCATATAATCTCGTAAAGTCTATTTTAGGAGAAGAATATTTAAAAAAAATGCATATAGATAGAGAAATCTTTGATGATGCTGTAAATAAACATGGTTATATTCATGTATTAAACAATTTTTTAAAGGGAAAAGGTTTTGTACTTGTTATAAACAAAAACTTTAACCACGAAAAAAAAGATTTTATCATTGGAATTACTAATATTTCTAAGCAAGGAGAACTTTTTGTTGAAGATGATAAAGATCTCTTTTTTGACAATGTGACTTACGACGAAATGTTTAGATATAAAAAAAATAATGAAAATACAATTGTAAAAATAGAAGGCGAGCAATCAAGTTTGGAGAGATAAATAAAAAATGGAATATTTTAAAAATGAAAGACAGATTTACTTTGCAAAGATGAGTGAAAAGGCAATTATTCCAAGTAAGAAAGATGAAGACGCAGGCTATGATATATATGCCTGTTTTGAAGAAGATTTTATAAAATTAAAACCGCATCAAACAGTTTTAATTCCTACACAACTTGCATGGGCTTGTCATCCAGATTTCTATATGCAGATTGAAGAACGCTCGTCGACAGGCTCTAAGGGTATAAAGAGAAGCGCTGGAATAATCGATAGCGGTTATAGAGGAGAGATTAAGATTGCCATCACAAACTCTAATGATAGAGACTTATATTTTTCTAAT
This sequence comes from uncultured Clostridia bacterium, assembly GCA_944349615.1. Lineage (GTDB taxonomy): Bacteria > Bacillota > Clostridia > Christensenellales > UBA1242 > Caccovivens. The sequence goes on along the minus strand of CALVNK010000004.1, from coordinate 6,897 downwards.
TTAAAAGAAGACAAATTAAAACAAAAGTATGAAATAGAAGAAAACTCTATCATCTACCCTACAACAAAAGCAATCGCTCAAGGTGTAATTCATAGAGTCGAAAAAATGAAGTTAAATGAAATAGATCTTGAAAGTCTTCTTAAAATACCATCAGAGCGTGGCGAGTTTGGCTTTGGTAGTACAAATAAGTAAAATATAAAAAAAATCAAAGATTTTTTTTCTTTGATTTTTTTAAATAAAAATATCTACGAATATAATAATTTTATTTTTCTTTAAATTTATTAATGAAAGTACAAAATTCGATTAATTATTATAATATTTATAATTTATATTGAAGAAATTAAACTATTACAATTGACAAAACCACTTTTATTTTTTATAATAAAGTAGTTACAATTAAAAAAGGAGGCAACATGAAAAGAACTTATCAGCCAAAGAAAAGACAAAGAAGCAAAGTACACGGCTTTAGAGAAAGAATGAGAACAACTGGCGGAAGAAATGTTTTAAAGAGAAGAAGAAATCGTGGAAGAAAAAAATTATCAGCTTAAAAACAAAGAAAGGCAGGACCATAGATTAAAAAAAAATAGACAATTTAGTTATATCTTTCGAAAAGGTGAGAGATTTTCTACAAAAAATTTTAACCTTTTTATTATTGATAGTAAGTACAAAAACTATAAGATAGGTTATTCCATCTCCAAAAAAGAAGGTAAGGCAAATAAGAGAAATCTCTTAAAAAGAAGAATGAAAGAAATTGTAAGAATAAATCGTCTTCCTTCAAACAATCATAACTATATTCTGCAAGCAAAAAATAGTGCTACAGAGCTAGACTATAAAGAGATAGAAAATCAACTTATTAAGGTTTTTGAAAAAGCTAAACTTAAATGAAAAAAGCTATTAGATTTATTTTTAAAACTCCTGTCTATTTTTTTAAGTATTTTATTTCGCCACTTTTGCCACACTGCTGCAAATTCTACCCTACCTGCTCAAATTATTTCTTGCAGGCAATCGATCAGTTTGGAATATTCAAAGGTAGCGTAATAGGAATAAAAAGATTGTTTAAATGTTCACCTTTCTTTAAAGAACATGGTTTTGATCCTTTACCCGAAAATATCAAAGGAGAATGTAAATGGCTATTTTAAGTGCACTACTTTCTGTAAGTGAACCTAATAATAGTTTTTGGATAACTATAATAAGAGCGTTTGAGGCAGTTACAAACAACTATGTCCTTGCAATCATCTTTTTAACTGTGGTAATAAGAATAATCTGGTCAGTTGTTGACACATTTGGAAAACACAGTCAAAGAAAAATGACTAAGATGCAAGAGAAAATGAAACCTGAACTTGAAAAGTTAAAGATAAAGTATGCTTCTCAACCGCAGGTGTTATCACAAAAGCAGAACGAACTTAACAGAAAGTATATGGATAGATCCTATTATGTAGGATGTTTCATTACTTTAATAGTAATGGTTTTAAATATGGTTATATTCTTTACCCTATTTTCAGGGCTCAATACAATGAGTGCTTACAAAATAAGTGTAAATTATGACAACCTAAAAACAAATTATGCAAATTGTATAAGAGTGGTAGACAATTATCTAAACGACAATTCAGCTGATGTAAATCAAGTATATGACAAGTTTGTAAATTATCAAAATCTTGCCTTTACTATCAATGAAAGTGAAGAGCAGAAGACTATATCACTTGTTGAGTATCAAACTGACGGAAGTGGAAACTATATTCTTGATGAAGGTGGAAATAGACTATATACTACCTTACATATCGAAGAATATCTAGAATTTGGAGAATTTGCTTCTAGCGAAACACAAGTTGTAGACGGAGAAGAACAGACTGTAGAAATTCCAGCAAATCAAAATATTGTCACAATCATAGAAAGGATATTCCCAACATACAGCGAAGGTGAAACCGAAGGAAGCAGGGAAATTATTATTTCACAGACGCCCGCGCTAGATGAAAATGGACAAGTTATCACTGATGAAAATGGTGAAATTGTATATAATAATCTATATCTATCTACCGCTGTTCAAAATGTAGCAATGCGTCATATTGAAACAGAATATGAAGATACTAAGGAAAGCTTCTTGTGGATAGAGAATATCTGGATTGCTGACTCACCTACTTCTCAATCTATTCAAAGTTTCTCATCTTTACGCGGAAGTCTTGGCAAATATATTAAAGACGGACAAGAGAAAAATGAAGAGAAGATATATAATGCATTTATGCTCGATCTAAGAGAAAGCAAAGGTAGAGCAAATGGTTATTATATACTGCCTATCTTGATCGTACTTGTGTCAGTATTGACAATTGTTATTAATAATCTACTTGCAAAACGCAAAGCAAGATTACAGGGAATAGATAGAGCACAGACAGGAGCAATGAAATGGATGCAAATCATCATACCTATCTTACTTGGTATATTTGCCCTGTTCTACAACAGTGTGTTTTCAGTTTATATGCTAACTGGACAGATAATCTCAGCAATAATTGCACCACTACAAAATCTAATACTTGATAAGATTGACCAAAGGAAACAACAAAAAGAAGAAAAAGAAGTTGAAGTTGATTATAGAAGAAAATTCTAGTTTTAAAAGGAGAATAAAATGTACTCTGCAGAAGGTATAGGAAAAACAATTGAAAAGGCAATCGAGAATGCACTTTTAGAGCTTAAAGCCCCAAGAGAAGATGTCGATATTAAAATTTTAAGTGAAGGCGGTCTTTTTAAAAAGGCAAAAGTAGTTGTATCAATTTCAGAAGACGCTCTTCCAAGATATCAAAAGAGAGAAGAAAAGAGAAAAGAAGAAAAAATCGTAGAAGAAAAAAAGGAAGAGATTAAAGCAGAAACTGAAAAAGATATAGAAAAGCAAGAAAAGAAAGAAGAAAAAGCCGAAGAAAAGAAAGTTAAAAAAGAAACAAAACAAAAAGAAAAAGAAGAAAAGAAAGAACAGGTTAAAGAAGAAAAAGAGAGTAAGGAAATCAAACATAAAGAAATTGATCCACTCGAGTTTTTAAAAGGCTTCTTTGAAACTGCAGGCAAGACAGTAGAAATTCAAGTAAAAGAAGATGATAAATATATAACATATATAGTTATCGGTGAAGATCTTGGGGATCTTATCGGTCACCGTGGCGAAAGTTTCTACGCAATCTCTAGACTTGTAAATGCAATCTGCCATAGCGAAAAGAAAATTCTTTTAGATATAGGCGGATTTAGAGAAAAGAGAGTAGAAAGTTTAACAGAACTTGCCTATCGAATTGCAAATAAGGTGGCAAAGAGTGGAAGATATTATAGACTTGATCCAATGAACCCAAGTGACAGAAGAATTATTCACACTGCACTTCAAAATGATGATAGAGTGACCACCTTAAGCAAAGGTGTTGAGCCAAAAAGATATGTAATAGTTTTTCCTAAAAATGATGACTAAAAGAATAAACAAAGGTTAAAATTTTAAAAATTAGCGAAAATATAAAAAAACTTTACAATGAGCATATCTGCTTGATTGTAAAGTTTTTTATATTAATTTAATAACTAAACAACGGTTATAAAATTTAATAACCATTAAATATGTTTAAAAACTTATTATTGCATATAAAATGTACTTTCAATTGAATTGTCTATTCTATTAAACTGTGGTAAATTGTTTTCAAAATTAGAATACAGTTCCTGTAAATTAAATTGTTTATAAATTTTTTTATTCATGTTTAATATACTATTCTCTACTCTTTTTTGTAAACTTATTGACATAGCATTTCTTAATACTTTTCCTTCTTCATTTAAATAATGGTTAACACCATTTTCATCATTTTTAAAATATCCTATATTATGTTCTACACTTTGCATAGAAAATGAATTTTCAACAGGGGTATCTTTTAATATAGAATTTGCTATTATAGTAATGCAGTCATAACGCTTCGATTCAGGGCGAGGCCAAATTTTTTGACAAAATTGTCCCGGCTTATCATAAACCATTGCGTAGTGATTTTCAAGTTCTTCATCATAGTCATCATCACCAAAATACCAATATCCAAACACATTTCCAATTGAATCCTGTGCTGACGCAATGCTTATTTGTGGACATAAAACGAATTCAGATTCTTTAGCATAGTTTATTTCAAATAGAGATTGAGTTAAGTATCTTATATCTTGTTTAGATAATCCTTCCTTTTCTAACTTTTCATTAAATTTTTCTAGAATGATTTTGACTTCTTTATTACCATGACAAAAAGTAAAAAAAGTGATTAAAGAAAGATTCTTACAACAATCTTCTATGGGTAATAAGTCTCCTGTTATTTCATCTTTGCATAATGGCATCAAAAGACTATTAACTATCATTTCTACATCTTTATTTGATAATTCACCTCGTTTCGATAATTGTTTATCTTTAACTCCATATGCCACGCCTAATAAATCAACTTCACTGGATTTTTCTCCCAAAAGATTTTCGGCCAACTTGCAGAAACCATTTGCTTCCTTTTCAGTTGTTGTCCCATTGCCAGACAAACAAATTATTAAGGGTTTCGTTATTTTTAATTTTTCAATTTGACATGGTTGCCAGTGATTTTCACTTGTTTTGTTCCTAAATCCAAATTTACTTTCCATAAATTACCTCCTTTAATTCTATCAATAATATAACAAATTTTAATAAAATAAGCAAGATATTTTTAAAATTTAGATTTACCATTATGTATTTATGAATATGTTTTTTCTAACAAGCAAGTGTCGCTTAACTCTATAGAAAAACAAGAACATTTTTTAACAAACCAAATAAAGTCAATTGTTTGTAAAAGAGCATTTTGCGCAGAAATGCAAAGCAATTTAGTTTTTTTATTTTTTAGTGCAGAAATATATACTTTTTGGTAAAAGAAAGTGAATATTTAATTATTCACATCTTAATTATTTTTAATTAAGACCTTAACAACTGCAAAAATAATGCTTCATTTTTTGTTTATAATAATTATAAGAAAAAACTAAGCCATTTTAAACTGCACCTTAAAAGTTATAAACTTCAGGAGGTGCATTTTTTACGGAAAAGAAAGGAAGTAAATTTTTAAAAATCTTTAATAAGTTTATGATAAAGAATGTTTTTTACACTATTTTCCAAGACAGAATTTTGAAAAGATAATATCAATTATTCTTTCATTTTCACACTCTCCTGTAATTTTTCCAAGTGTATTCCATAATGATTTAATCAACATAGCAATTATATCCATACTTTCTTCTTTCGCTTGTAATATTTTAAGAGATAGGTTATATGCTTCTTTTAAAATATTAGTTTGTCTTTCATTTGTAAGTATTATTTTAGTATAGTCTATTTCTTCTTTTAATAACATATTATAAATATGTTCTTTAATCTTTTCAGTATTATATCCATTTAGAGCAGATATTTCTATTTCATTTGGGTAACCATCTAACAATCTTTTTTTGTCAATCTTATTTATAATAGTAATTACATTTTTGTGATTTTTTAAAAGATCTTCAATTTCAGTGTCCTGTACAGATTTTGTCCTACTTGCATCAAGCACAAAAAGTATAAGGTCTGCACTTTCAATAGAATTCTTTGACTTTTCAATTCCTATTTTTTCCACTTCATCATCACTCTGCCTAATACCTGCGGTGTCTAAGAAATTAAATTTTATACCTTTATAGGTTATACTTTCATTTAAAACATCACGCGTTGTACCAGCGATAGAAGTGACGATGGCACGCTCTTGCCCAATAAGCGAATTTAAAAGACTTGACTTGCCAACGTTTGGACTGCCAACTATGGCAATGTTTATACCTTGCTTTATATATTTTGAATTTTGACTGTCTTTTAAAATATCTTGCAAAGCAGTACTTATTGAATTTATACTTTTAAAAATCTTTTCCTTGACTGCTTGCTCAAAATCTTCTTCTGGATAGTCAAGCGTTGCTTCTATTTCAGCGAGAATATTACTTAAGGAAGATTGCATGCTAGTGATTTGATTTTTGAGTTTACCACCAATCAGCATAAGGAAAGCCTTTAACTCACCTTCGCTTTCTGCATTAATTTCATCTATAATACTTTCCGCCTGATCAAGACTTATCTTACCATTCTCAAAAGCACGCTTTGAAAACTCCCCATTTTCAGCGAGAATTGCACCATTTTCAAGTAAGACAGATAAGATTTTTGATGTGATTATGCTTCCGCCATGAATTTGAAATTCCACAACATCTTCACCAGTGTATGAAAAAGGCGCTTTGAAATATACCATAAGACAGGTTTCATAAGCATTATCATCAATCTTAAATTTTCCATAGTAAAGCATACGCGGAGTTATTTTATCAAAGTTTAAAGCCTTGCTCTTGAATAATTTTTGAGCAATCTGTAAACTTTCACTTCCACTCATGCGAACAATCGATATCGCACCTTTACCTAAAGGCGTTGAAATACTTGCAATAGTTTTATTTTCCATGCGTTTATTATAACACAAGTTTAGGATAAATAAAAGAATTTGTTAAATTAAAGTGATAATAAGTGCAACCGAGTAGTCGCACTTATTCATTTAAAAACTTTTTCATATTGCTTTTATAATTTTCAACACCACCTTGATTAAGCGGATTTACACCATCCAACTTTGCATAGAGAAGAACGCTTAAAATAAAAAATGCAATAAGCCCTCCGCTTTCTTCTTCACTTAAATTGTCGAGTTTTATATTGATAATCTTGTTACCGCCATCTGCATGAGCCTTTATGCTAGAGTTGCAAGCGATAGAATTGTATTTTTTATAGATAGATTTTATATTATTTGTTTCATCTTTAAGATTTTTACTATCATAACTTTTCTCATCTTTAACGCAAGTTATAAAAGTTTCAAAGAAGCATTTTTTTCCTTCCTGCATAAATTGACCGATAGAATGTAAATC
>CALVNK010000003.1 GCA_944349615.1 uncultured Clostridia bacterium | reverse complement strand
TTTAAATGTTTTGCCAAGCGCTTATATCGAAAAGACAAAATTTGCTATGTAAAAAATTTAGCTCCTTTCCCTTGTCGGCGTGTTTCTTGCAGGTCATCCTCTCACGAATTAAGCATAGTATTTGTTTTATATATATTATCTAATCTTCAATACCTATTATACATGTCCACTACAAATTGTCAAATGTTTTCACTTATTTTCAAAAATACTAGAGATTGACAAAGAACAGCATTGATATTCTTTTGCATCAATTTTACTATTTTGAAAAAACTATAAAAAAACTGATGTGATTTTAAATTAATTCAACATCAGTCTCTTATTTTTATAGATAAAATTTTTACCATAGACATATTAATCTATATCTCTATCTCCTTCTGGTAAATCTATTTTAGAAAGTTCATCTTCTACACTTTGCAAAATTTGATCTAAGTCCTGTTTTTGCTTAAGCTGTGGAAAAATCTCTTCGCCTATTCTGTCGTGTATTATACTGTTCAACTTATCAATAATAAGTTTTAGTTTGCCTTCTGGAATATCATTTTTTGCAATCCATTGATTTATCAAATACTGACCAGTCATGCTTGTAATTTGCGTTATAGCACCAACAAGACGATAAGTTGTTTCATCTATACCAAAGATATTCTGTGGCATTAACAAAGCCTTAAGTCCCATAAATTTTAAAATGCCCAAACCGCTACTTAAAAACTCCATCAGTTTTTTCTTTTTGTTAAACAAAATATACTTATAGATCATATCATCTCTAGATTTTTCTAAAATTTCAATTGCAACAGCATTCCAGTCTCCACTAATAAGAGCATCTGCTAGCATTTTTTGATCAATATTCAAATCATTTTTCTTTTTCATAACAAGTTCCTCTTCGTATATACTATCATGTTAATGTAAATTTGTCAAGTCACGATTTAGTTAAGATTCTTTATATAAAGATAGCTTGTAGCCTTTAATAAAATTTAACTTTCATCTAAAAGTTTTAAAAAATCTTGTTCAGATAGGATTTTGACTCCTAGAGATTTCGCCTTTTCAAGTTTTGAGCCTGCATTTTCGCCGAGCAATAGGAAATCGGTCTTTGCCGATACACTACTGCTTGATTTTCCGCCGTGCGTTTCAATCATTCTCTCAAAGTCCGCCCTTGGTCTTGATAATGTGCCTGTTATTACTATGGTCTTTCCCTTTAAAACATCGCTCTTTTGATCCATTTCAACCTCTTTTATTTTGACACCTAATTTAAACAGCCTGTCTATTTCCTGCAAATTTTCTTGATCGCGGAAGAAATCAAATATGTTTTGAGCGATTATGTTTCCGACATCTTCAATCTCGGCAAGGCTTTCTAAACTTGCGTTCTTAATACCAGTAAGTGTTTTAAAATGACTTGCTATATCACGAGCAGTTTTACTGCCAACTTCAATGATGCCGAGAGCAAACAAAAAGCGATTTAATTCAATAATTTTGCTGTTTTCTATTGAATTTATCATATTTTTTGCCTTTTTTTCTTTAAAACCTTCAAGTTTTAATAGATCTTCTTCTTTGAGCAAGAATAGATCGCTTGCTTTAGTTACCTCTAGATTTTCATAAAATGCCTCTATCGATTTTTCAGAAACACCTTCAATATTGAATGCATTTCTACTGCAAAAGTGAGATAATCTATCTATAATTTGCTCGCGACAGCCATAGTGATTTTCGCAGAAAAGGAGTGGACCTTTTTGCACCAAAAGACTGTTACAAGAAGGACAGCGAGATGGAATTTCAATTTTTCTTGAGTTCTCGTTTTTTGATGCAAGTCCCATGATTTCTGGAATAACTTCATTGCTTCTTCTTATGAAGACCATGGCATTTTCATATATATCTTTTTTGCGTATATCGTCGATATTGTTAAGCGTTGCGCGTCTGATGGTCGCACCGGCAAGTTCGACAGGCTCTAAATTTGCAATAGGAGTCACTCTGCCACTTCGACCAACCTGCCATGTGACACTTTTTAAGAGAGTTGTCGCTTCAGTCGTTGCAAATTTATATGCCATTGCCCATCTAGGAAATTTTGCAGTAAAGCCGATTTCATCTCTGTATTTTGTATCATTTATTTTAATGACCATTCCGTCTATCATGACATCTAGGCCAGATTTTATCTTATCAACCTTTTCAATTTCTGCAACAAGTTCACTTTCATCCTTGCATATTTTAAAATATTCCCCTGTTTGAAAGCCGTTTTGCTGTAAAAACTCATGCATTTCTTCCTGCGTATCAAAATGCCTTTCAGGACAATACAAAATGCTGTAGCAGAAATAGTCAAGGTTGCGTTTTGCAGTCTGCTTTGGATCTAAATTTCTTACAGCACCCGCTGCCGCATTTCTAGGATTTTTCAGTTTTTCTTGGGCAGTCCTATTATAAATTTCAAAGTTTTTGTTTGTCATCATGCATTCGCCTTGCACAATCAACCTGCCTTTGTAGGCAATTGTAAGTGGCACAGATTTGATAGTCTTGACTTGCAAGGAAACATCTTCGCCTATCGTACCATTTCCGCGAGTAGTCGCACTCACAAAATTGCCATTGTCATATTCAACCACCACCTGCAGTCCATCAAATTTATATTCAAGCGCAAACTTTGTATGTGGACTTAATTTAAGCATATCATGCACCCACTTAGTAAGATCATCAAAATCGCGTACCTTGCTTAGCGAATATAGTGGCACAACATGTCTTTTCTTTTCAAACTTATCAAGCACATCTCCACCAACCCTTTGAGTTGGAGAGTTTGGCAAAATAATACCTGTTTCTTTTTCAAGATCGACAAGGCTGTAATAAAGTTTATCATACTCGCTGTCCGATATGGTAGGATTGTCTAAAACATAATAATTATAGTTGTGCTTATCAATCTCGCTGATAAGTTCTTGCATAAGTTTGATCTTGCTTTCTTTCTCGTCCATTTATCACTCCATTTATTAAAAATTGACAAATATTTTACTAAAAAACCGAAAAATTTAAGATTTTTTATTGTTTTTTTGCATTTTTTACTTTTATTTTTAAAATTACGATGCTTATAAATTATTTTTATTTTTACATTGTTTTTGCCCTTGCAAGCTAAATTTTAAACAAAATAAAGACTTTTTTATTCGATTATAGTCAAAGGTGCCAGCTCAAGCATTAAACTCTTTTTACCAAAATTCTCAAAGTCAATATCGCCAACTAGATGATCAGATGAAATTTGTAATATAATACCTTCTCCAAATTTTGGATGTTCAACTTTTTGTCCTACTTGATATATGCTCACATCCTTTTTAGGTTTGTATTCTTCCTTTTTCTCACTTAGTATATTTTTATTCCATAATTCAACTTTGCTTGAATTTGCGATTTTGTTTGGCACATTTTGTTTATAGCCATCTTCATAATTAAATCTGTCAACATTGACCCTTGGTTTTGGTCTTTCAAGGGATAAAAGTCCAATCTCTCTACAAAATCTGCTTGGCACCTGAAATTGACTTTCGTGGTATAGATATCTTTTTGAAGCATAGGATAGATAAAGCCGTTCCATTGCTCGAGTCAAGGCCACATAGCAAAGCCTGCGTTCTTCTTCAAGTTCAAAATTTGAATTGAGCGCCCTTGAAATAGGAAAGATCCCTTCTTCAAGCCCTACAACAAACACCACTTTGAATTCAAGCCCTTTAACTGCGTGAACTGTCGCTATTGTCACCTGACCTTCTTGACCTATTTGATCATTATCGGAATAAAGTGTAATACTTTCGAGAAAATCTGAAAGTGTGCTGTCAGGATTGAGCGCTTCATACTCGCGCACAGATTGAATAAACTGCTCTATATTATACACCCTATTCAAATCTTCTTCATCTTTTATGTTATAGGCACTCTTGATCTTAAATTCAGTGATAACTTTTTCAACAAATTTTGAGATCGGATTTTGTTTTTCTATAGATAATTTCTTAAAAATCGCAATAAATTCAGCAAATTTCTTAAAAATTGCTTGATTTTGCGTAAATTCTGGAGATAAAGCATTTTCAAGCAGTGATTTATTAGGATCAATTTGAGCAAGGCGAGCAAGCGTTCCATCACCTATTCCACGCTTTGGAAAGTTTATTATACGAGCAAATGAAACATCGTCTTTGGGATTTGTAAAAAGACGAAGATAGCCAATTACAATTCTTATCTCGGCACGCTCATAGAATTTGAAGCCACCGAAAATCCTATGTGGAATGTTATAGGACAAAAATGCCTCTTCGAAATTTCGCGAGAGTGAGTTCATGCGCATAAGTACAGCCATATCCTTGTAGTTATAGCCTTGACTTTTTAACTTTTCGATTGTTTTGGCTACAAATAGCGCCTCATCTCGCTCGTCGACCGCGTTGTAAAGAATGGGTTTTTCGCCCTCTTCTTTATCCGTCCACATATTTTTATTAAGACGCTGTCGATTGTTCTTTATGACATTGTTGGCTATCTGGATTATCTCTTTGCTTGACCGATAATTTCTTTCGAGTTTATAGACATGCACATCGCTAAAATCTCGTTTAAAATTAAATATGTTTTGAAAGTTTGCTCCCCGCCATGAATATATGCACTGATCTTCATCGCCGACAACGAAGATATTGCCATGCACATTTGCAAGCATCTTGACGAGTTTGTATTGTATAAGGTTGGTATCTTGAAATTCGTCAACTAAAATATATCTAAATCTGTTTGCATAATAGGAAAGAACCTGCGGACACATTTCAAAAAGTTGTACGGTCTTTTGAAGAAGATCGTCAAAATCGAGCGCGTTGTATTTTTTCAACTTTTCTTGATACAATCTTATCGCATTGCCGATCTTGTCCATACTATATTCATCTTCATGAGAAGATAGATATTCGTCTAATTCTTGCACTCCATTTTTATAATTTGACAGATGATGCATTGCCCGCTTTCTAAACTTATCATCTTCTTGACCAAGCTCACTGCACACCTCTTTCAACACTTTTTCACTGTCGCTTTCGCTGTATATAGAAAAGTCACGCGTGAATGGTGGCATTTTGTCAATATCTCTTCTCAGCATTTTGGCACACATTGAGTGAAAAGTCGATATCCAAATCTCGCTTGCAAGTGGCAACATTTGAATTAAACGCTCTCTCATCTCATTTGATGCTTTATTGGTAAAAGTGATCGCCAAAATATTGTAAGGCGACACTCCTTTTTCTTCTATCAGATAGGCAACACGATAAGTCAAGAGTCTGGTCTTGCCACTGCCTGCTCCTGCCGTGACAAGCACTGCCCCTTCTGTCTGTTTGAGTGGTTGCAACTGCTCTTCATTTAAAATTTTCTCATCGAATTCCATAGCAAATATATGATATCAAATTTTTTCTATAAAGTAAATTGAATAGTAAAATTATTAAAGATTTTTTATCTAAAAGACAATTGTTATCAAAGATAAAATCCATTCTATAAATTTTAAAAAAATAAAAAAAGTCGAAATATTGCCTCCGTCTTAGGAACAATGATTTCGACTTCAAATTCATTTTATTATCAAATTTGTAAAAATTTATCAAAATCGACAATTTTTTTGTGTTTTTTGTAAATTTTTAGCATTTTTGTTAAATTTTACAGATTTTTATACACTTTCAATTTTTTACAGCAATATGCAGAGCACTCCGCCCTTGCCTTCATTGACAATTCGAGAGAGTGTCTTTCTCATCTTGCGTTGAGCTTCAACTGGCATAGTCACGATCTTAGAGTTTATATTGTCGCCGACAAGAGAGTATAGACTTTTGCCGAGAATATTTGTATCCCAAAGAGCGACAGGGTCTTGTTCAAACTGCTCTACAATATTTTTAGCAAGGTCTTGGCTTTGGTCTTCGGTGCCAACAAGTGGTGTAACTTCTGTTTCAACATCAACTCTCATAATATGCAAACTTGGAGCTGTCGCCTTGATCTTGACGCCATATCTTCCACCCTGTCTAATTATTTCAGGTTCGCCAAGTTCTAAGTCATCGCGTTTTGGTTCAACAATGCCATATCCCGTCTGCTTAACTTGCTCAAGTGCATCCTTAATCTTGTCATATTCAACTTTGGCTTTGCCGAGTTGTTTGATATAGCTGATAAGTGCAAAGTCATCTTTAATATTGTATCCGCACTGACTTGAAAGCACTTTGTAAAATAAGTCTGCCTTTGGAATGACATCAAACTCGACAACACCGTTGCCTGCATTGACAGCTGAGATGGTAATAGGGTCAAAATTTTCGCTTTCTTCAAAAGCAATATGATTTTTATCGGCGTCACTAAGTTTAATCATATTTGCGCCAATTCTTCTCATTTCAGTTGCAATTTCGCTGATTATTTCATTGTTATAGTCAAGTGCGCAAAGCCAGTTTGGCATTCTTATTTGAATTGATGAAACAGGGAATTCCATCAAGATTTTCTCAAATATTTTATCAACATCTTCATCTTTAAGCTCAAGTGCGTTTAAAGCAATGACAGGCACTCCATATTTTTCAGAAAGTGAATTTGACAATTTTTTTGCTTCACTAGAGGATGGCGACTTGCAGTTTAATACCATCACGAATGGTTTTCCGCATAATTTCATTTCTTGTACAACACGTTCCTCGGCTTCTATATAGTTTGAACGTGGAATTTCTGTCACTGAGCCATCAGTGGTAAGCACGATACCTATTGTAGAATGTTCGTTGATGACCTTGTTTGTACCTAGTTCTGCCGCCTGTTCAAAAGGCAGTTCTTCTTCTGACCAAGGTGTCTTGACAAGCCTAGGTTTGTCATCTTCTATGTGTCCCATGACACCGTTGACAAGATAGCCAACACAGTCAATCATTCTTACACGCATGTCAGCGCCAGCAACTTGGATTGCAACTGCTTCATTAGGCACAAAGCGTGGCTGAGTTGTCATGATTGTCTTGCCATCGGCACTTTGCGGAAGTTCGTCAATAGTTCTTTCTTTTGAATTCTTTTCAGTGATATTAGGAAGTACTAATTTCTTCATAAACTGCGTAATAAATGTTGATTTGCCAACTCTGACAGGACCAACAACCCCAATATATATGTCTCCATTAGTACGAGTTTTAATATCATCATAAATTTGGAATTTTTCCATAATTATGCCTCCTATGCGACAAGATAATTTATGCAGGCAAACCTTTCGATATTCCAAATATGTAATATTAAAATGTTTATCTTTTAAATATCTATTTTTGTAAACATTGTTCTTTAATTTTATTATATAGCAATTATTTTTTATAACTCAACAAAAAAGTTTTAATGAGAGATGGACTAAACATATTTAAAGTGATCTTTTGTGATAAAACATGACCAATTTCTTTTTCTTCTTGAACTCCTATTTTGCAATGGAAATCACTTCCTGCACTGTACTCGAGATTATTTTCCTTAGCAAACTTAAATAGATCTTCTTGATTCATTTTTGTTTGGCGGTTATTAAAGACTTCTATGCCAGTAAGACCTATTTTTTGTAGTTCCAATATTAAAGATTTTATTTCATTTAAATCATTTTTATTTTCTGTATATTTCATAGGATGTGCCAACATTGTAATTGCATTACAATGTTTTGCAAGCTTGAAAAATTCTTCCGCCGTTACTTGCTTTCTTTTCTTTTCGACAATATCTTTAGTAAATAGATTAAATGCTTCTCTTGGAGAAGTGGCATAACCTAAAGAAAAAAGAAAATTATTTAATCTAACTTTATCAAAGTATACATTATCTTTTTCAAATTTTAATATATCTTTTTCGGATATATTTAAACTATGTTTTTGGCACACTTCTTTTAACATTTTTCTAAAGGAACTGATGTCATCTTTTCGTATTTTTCCAAAGAACTGCTTGATATGTTTATTCTCCAAATCAAATCCATACATTAAAATATGCAAATCTTTATCTTGGAATTTTACATCACATTCAACACCATTTATAATTAATATATCACCATGAGCAACATTTTTTAATATGCTATAGGCATCTATATTGTTATGATCTGTAATGGAAAGAATTTTAACCCCATCTTGAACGGCTTTTTCTAAAATTAGTGATGGATCCAAGCCACCATCAGAACAATTTGTATGGATATGCAAATCACACATCATCTCTTTATTCTCAAAAAAAATTTTACGTCCAACTAGCTTTGAACTTGCCTCTATTTTCTCACCAAGACCGGTGACAATTTTAGCACCAACTTTTTTACAAGCCATTATTTCACAATTTGGCAAATTTGATAATGTTCTGTCACCACCCTTAGACTTATCATTATGAACATCTTTAGCATTCTTATAAAATGATTGATTAATTATTTTTGAAGAATCTATTATTGATGACTTAACTGATTGAGATGTTTCTTCTATATAAGGATATAACAATGATGCTACCAACTGTTGTTCAACTATTGTCATATTATCGACTTCAATTACATGTTCCTTATTTAACAAAGTTTGTATTTCTTGTATAAATCTAAATTTCATAATTTAAGTTTAATATTTATATTACAAATTGTCAATTAAAAAAAATATAGCAATTAGAATTTCATAAAAACCACATTCATTTTATTTGAATGTGCTTTGTATGTATAACTTTGCGATATTCTATATATAAAATTCAAATATAATTCATTTACTCTACAATATATTTTTGATTTTTTATATAAATGTTTTGCAATAAAAATCAGCAAAATCATATGGAAATTATATATTTAATGTTATAAAATTATTAAAATTCAGGATTTAGAAAGATATATTTTTAAATTTATAACTACTATCAAACATCACTGTCATCATCTTTCTTAGACAACTGTTCAGGCTTTAATTCTGTATCCTCTATATCAAAATTAGCATTTTCTTCAATTTCACCATTACTTTCGTCAGTCACATTTTCTTGTATACCATCGTCCTCTAACTGACTATCTATCGTTTGTCTATAATTTTCTTTTTCATCAATAGAGAAATTTGCTGATAGAGAGTCTAAATCTTCCTGATCTATTTTTTCATCATTTAGAGTAGTATTTTCTTGAATGGAAAACTCTTTGTCATCTTCGATTTCGTTATTTTCATCATCATTGATTGTTCCACCTTTATGAGCAAAATCTATGTTTTCATTATCTTCATTTTTTTCTATTTCGAGTTTTTCACTCGCCTCGTCATTTTTTTCTTCTTTTTTCTCGAGTTGTGTCACAATTATCTCTTTTTCAGGTGTGTGCTCAACAAATTCTTCATCGATGATCGTTTCGCCTCTTTTGTGTTTGAAGACTTTTGCAAGTTTTGCCTTGAAATCTATTTTATTTTCTGTGTGAGTAAACAGCCTTTTAATGTTTGCATGATGTCTTGCAAGCATAATCACATACATAACCCAAATGATTGCAACTACAAGCCATGCATAGTAGATTTGGCTTACAAAAGCATAGATAGTGTATGCCACCGATAGTCCACCAATGTATGTGAAAGAAATTACGCTTGCATATTCGATAAACATAAAGAGTATGAAGCAGACAACAAACCATGTAAGTGCCACATACCAAAGATTTGAAAAGAGAAATACACCAGCAAGAGTTGCGACACCCTTGCCTCCTTTAAATTTTGACCAAACAGGAAAGTTGTTGCCAAAAAGCAAGAATATCGCGCTCACGAAATATATGACTTGATCGTATTGTGGGAAAATTAATTTAAAAACAAGGCAGGCAAGACCTGATTTGACAATTTCCGCTAGGAATGTAGCAAAAGCAATGCCAAAACCATAGGAACGAAGCATATTCATTGTCCCTGGATTGCCACTGCCTATCTTTGTTATATCCTTATGTTTTACATACCAAGAGAGCATCTTGGAAAAATTTATAGTGCCAAGAAAATATGAT
Source organism: uncultured Clostridia bacterium (assembly GCA_944349615.1). Lineage (GTDB taxonomy): Bacteria > Bacillota > Clostridia > Christensenellales > UBA1242 > Caccovivens. The sequence continues at coordinate 30,790 of CALVNK010000003.1, read as the reverse complement.
ATAAAGGCAACAAGTATGAAATATAAAATATCGGTCACTTTTTATTCATCTCCTTTTCCCTTAAAAACAAGCTTTATCGGCGTACCAGAAAAGTCCACGCTCTCTCTTAGTTTATTTTCTAAATACCGCTTATAAGAAAAATTTATTAGTTTTGCGTCATTGACAAATATTATGAATGTTGGCGGATTGGTGGAAGTTTGAGTAATGTATTTTATCTTTGCCCTATTTCCGCTTCGAGCTTGAGGCTCAAAATACAAGATTGCTTCATGGAGAAAATCATTAAGCACGCTTGTTTGTATGCGTTTTGATGCGTTTTGGAAGCTTATTAGAGCCTGCTTCATGATCTGTCCAAGCCCCTCGCCAGTCAGCGCTGAAACAAATATAACATTAAAATAACTCATAAAGGATAATTCGCTTTGAAGCATCTTTAAATAGGAGTTTTTATCTTTACTCTTAATGTCCCACTTGTTTACAACTATAACTGATGGCTTGCCACTTTCATGGACATATCCCGCCACCTTGACATCTTGCTCTGTAATCTTGTCTTTTCCGCCATCTACTACAATAAGTGCAATATCGCAATCGTCAATTGCGCTCATAGTTCGAAGCACGCTATAGGACTCAATAGTGCCATTATCCACAACCTTTTGTTTGCGAAGACCTGCTGTATCAATAAGTGCAAAATCTTGCCTATCATATCTAAATGGAACGTACACACTATCTCGCGTTGTGCCTTCAATGTCGCTTACAACAACTCTATCCCTATTTACAAGCCTGTTGATAAGCGAACTTTTGCCAACATTTGGTCTACCAACAATTGCAATTTTTATGGCATTTATATCTTCCTTTTCTAAATCTATATCCTTAAAGTGTTTTACAATTTCATCTAAGATATCGCCTAGACCCTTTCCTTGCGCAAGTGAAAGTGGATAAGGATCACCAAGCCCAAGATTGTAGAACTCATAGGTATTTTCTATTTCAAAATTATCGAGTTTGTTTACGACAAGCACAATAGGCCTATTTGATTTGTGCAAAATGCGAGAAACTTCAAAGTCATTTGTGGTAAGTCCGCTTTTTCCGTCAACTATAAACACAATGACATCTGCCTCTTGTATTGCCAAAAGCGCCTGCTGTTTTATGTCATTTTGAAACTCATCACCGCTTGTCCTATCAATACCGCCAGTGTCCACAAGTGAAAAGGTATAACCCTGCCAATTTGCGTCAGCATAAAGCCTATCGCGCGTAACGCCCGGCGTATCATCAACTATACTTATTCTCTTTCCACACACCCTATTAAAGAAAGTGCTTTTGCCCACATTTGGTCTTCCTACAACGGCAACAATTGGCTTATACATTTTCTCTCCCGTCTTTAACAATAGCATATTTTATCAAAAATTGCAAATAGAAATTGTATTTCTTAATACTAAAAGATATTTTACCAATTTTTTTAAATAAAAATTATGTTAATTACTTTTCTTTATTGATTTTTTTAAATTTTATGATAAAAATAAATCGTACAATATGCATTAAAATAAAATTAATTAAATCTCAGCAAAAACTAGAAAGCCAGCTCGCCGAAATCTTAAGTCAAAAAGAAAAACAGAGCATAAAACAACTGCCCCCTGACCACGAAAACAACCTATAAATAAATGTTTAGAAAATGATAAAATAAACTAAGCAATTTTAGATTAAAAACTTGTAAAAGGTGGAAATTTTATTATGAATAATGGTATTATTGTGTATAAATCTAAATATGTATCAAGCAAATGGTATGCCAAAAAATCGCAGAATAATGCAATTTTAACTGCAGAGATTTAAAAACAATGAAAGTGTCCGACTTCAAAGACTATTAAATTATAGTTTTTTGTAGAGGAGTTTATGCTTCCGGCATTTTATATAGAAAGTGTTATGTTTTTTGTATTTTAAAAAAAGTTGCCTGTAGTTGTATTATTTTAAAAATTGTGATATCATAAAAAGTGAGTAAAGGAGACTTTAATTATGAAAAAGTTTTTAACTATTGGATTATTGATCTGTTTTATGTTATTAGGGTCATTTACACTTGTTGGATGCAATTCAAGCAAACATAGTGATCTAAATTTAACAATATCGAATTACGAAAGTTACACATCCCTATCTGTCGGGACTGTTAATAATTCTACTATGAGAACTAACGCTATGACTTCTGCATCAAACAAAGATCACAAAAAAACATATTTATTAGGCAAAGACGAAGAAGGACATCTTAGAAAGATTGATTTTGAAGAAGATAAAACGTTTACAGAAAGCTACAACGTTGTTGCTGTAAAAGACTTGGGAAATTTTCTTATTCTCCTATATAGTACACACTATGTTGACAATATTGCACAAGAAATAAATTCATATTCCTTAAGTGATTACTTTTTTGCACTTTATAAACCAACAGGAAAAATGTATGATATAACAAAATACCAAGTAAACGTCTATACGATGGGGGTTTATTCAGCTACAGATAATTCTTTTTATTCAATAATTCGTAAAAACCAAGATACAATTATATGTCAATTTTCAGTCGAAAATAATATTTTACAAGTTAAAGAAAGATTCAATACAAGCCTCGTCTTAGACTTTGGCGCTACATTTATGGCGGATAAATATGGCAATATTTTCTCAACACATAATGGTGCATCGAATGTAAGTAGATATATAATTACAGCGAATGATAAAATTAAAAAACTTGATGTTGAGGTAGATATAGCTATAAATGGAATAGCTTACACAGAAAATGGTTATTTTAACGAAAATGGCGATCTGATTTATACTGATCGAATTCCATCACTTGAAAACCCTTATTTTGTTAATAAAAGTTATGTAGGTAATAAATTTTTGATTTATACAAATGATAATGTAAGTTATTTTAGACAAGTAAATAATTCTAGCTATGACAAGCCAGGTGAAATAATTAAGTGTGAATTTCATTCTGACAATACTTTTACAATAACATCTATTCAAATGGAAAAATTTGAAAAGAATAGTGGAATTGTAATAAAAGATAGAATTTACTTTTTAAACGGAAGCGAAATTTATTATATAAACATTACGGACGGTTCTTACACCTCAATAACCTCTGAATATATTTTTAATAAAATGTATACTGACAATCAAGACACTTTAATCTTTGAGGCTGTAAATGAGGATATGGATTTAATTGTAGGCACCATATCTTATGATGGGAATATCTCTATTGGCGTACAAGAAAAAGAGTATGCTGTAGAATATGTTTTTCCTCTATTTTAATCTCAAAAAATCATACGGATCAGGTCTTTATTTAGACATTTGGCCTTACTTTACTAAATTTCGCTCAACATTTTAAGTTTATGATTTCATTATTTTAAGTTCAGATATATTTGTCTGGACTTTTTATTTCATGCATAATATTTTTATAAAATTAAGTTTTAATCGTTTTTTTTAAATCATAATTAGAAACTCAAATTTATAAAAAGGATTATTTAGTTTTACTTATCAGCATATTACATTTTTTGTCTCTGTGCCTACCTCTCAACTCAACATTTTTCAAACTAATTTTGCAGGACTTACTTAGATTTATCCCCCGCCCAATGCTTCAAAGTTTGTAGAAATAAAGATTAAATTTTGTGCAATTGAATATTAAATATAATACAACATAGTTATTTTTTAATAACTATTTTAGTTTTAAATTAATTTTATATAAAGTCAAAAACTAAATTCTTAAATTCTCTCAACTCCATATTTTCAAAATAAGTTTACATGGCTACTTAGGTTTACCCTCCACAACACTTCAAATTTGTGTAAATAAAGGTTAAATTTTGTGTAATACAATAGATGATTAAATATAATAATATAACTTAGTTATGTTTTCATAACTATGCTAAGATATTAACAATTTACAGACTGCAAGAAAACAAGCGAGAACTTATGTTAAAAAAGTGCCCTAGCCACTTTCTTTCGGAAATCATAACTAAAAAACATAGTATAACTAAAAGCTAACATAGTTATGTTTTCATAACTATGCTACTTTTAATCGATTTTATGTAAAGTCAAAAACTAAATTCTTAAATTCTCTCAATTCCATATTTTTCAAAATAAGTTTGCAGGGCTTACTTCAGTTACCCTCCCCCTACCAAAAAAAACGCTTCAAATTTGCTTAATAAAGATTAAATTTCGTGCATTAAAAGATTAAATTTAATAATATTACATAGTTATGTTTTAATAACTATCCAGCAAAAACAGTTAATAGCTTGCGCTCGAAAAAGTTACTTAGCCACTCTCTTTCGGTAATAATAACTAAAAATTAGCATAGTTATGAAAAAATAACTATGCTATTTTAATTTATCAAATTATGATTGCTTAATTTTGAAAAAATAAATTTATTAGTCTTGATAAGGCTTTTATGAAAAAATGGCTAATTATCTTATTAAAAACTAGCCAGACATAGATTAAAATTTGACAAATTTCTATATACAAGTGACCAAAGTCAAATTGAAAATCTGAGCAAATTTCTTATTTAATACTTGGTAGACTTTCATTGAAATTTTACTAGGTTTTTTTAAAAATTCTGACTAGATATTATATGAAATTTTCACTGAATTTTTGTAAATTGTAAATTAAGTTTTGTCCTTATCATATATTAAGTATTGAAAAGACAAGATAATTTAATGCTGTATCTTGTAGCATTGCACCACTTTTTATCATATAATCAACTTCTTCAAGGAGAGAATAGATCTTTTTAAGTTGCACTTTTGAAAAGTTTTTAACTTGCGTGCGCATTTTGGTAACTGCATACTCCTTGACGCCGAGAAGATTTGCAAGCGTTTTGTTGTCTTGATCTGAAATGGAAATAAAAAATAGTCTTCGAAAATGATTTGTAATGAGAGCCAAAAGTCCTTGTTGTTTAAGCATAAGGTTTAGAAGTTCGATTGCCCGACTTGTTTTCTTCGCGCCTAGACTTTCAGTAAGTTCAAAAACCATATATTCGCTATCCTTGCTGGTCAAGTTGTCGACAACTTGTTTTGTAACAAACTCCTCATCACCAAGGTAGGCGGATATTTTTTGTATTTCAAGCGAAATCTTTGAAAGATAGCCATTGCAACTGTCATACAGAGCAGTGATCGCCTCTTCACTTATCTTCTTGTTGTATTTTGCGAAATCATTTACAATAATTGCCTTTGCGAGTGGATAATCAAAGCGTTTGCAATCTACAAACTGCGAATAGGGCTTTAAAAAATCAAATTTATTTGCATAGTCGCAAACCACAAGCACGCTTGAAGAAAGCGGATTTTCGCAATAGGAAGTGATGATTTTTTTGTCGTTTTCAGATAATTTTTCAACATTTTTTACAACAGTCAATCTTTTTTCGTCTGAGAAAGGCATACTTTCGAGGCTTGCTCGAAGGGCGTTTGCCGAAAAATTTTCATCGTCAAAAACCTGATAATTAAAATCAGGAAAGGAAATATTGCAAGCCTTTTTAATCATCGAAAGTGCCCTATCATACAAATAACTATCTTCGCCTTGAAGAAGATAGAAATTGTCAAGTCCGCTTTTTAGTCTTTGTTTTAAAGTTTTCAATCAAGCCCCCTTATAATGAAATATTGACCATCAAGTTTGAAATACAGGTTGCCATCAGAGGCAAAATCAAAGGTCGAATAATAGTTTTTATATCTTGAATATGATATGTAATTTCCGTTGCAAAGCATATCGTTTTCGCCCGCCACCACGAGTGAAGGCGGAAATGCGTCAAAAACAGAGTTGTAATAATCTATATTATATCCACTTTCATCATCATTTGCAACAAAAACCATTATTTCGTCAAAATATACTTGTACTCCAAGAATATCATCCCCTACAACAAGATAAGATATGATAAAGTCGCCAAGTTTAATAGGTTTGTTTTCGGTCGTTACAAATACACTGTCATAGCTTTCGTCACCCTCGCGTGCGATGTAACTTGTGATATTGTATTGACTTAAATATTCAATGCGTCCGCTTGTCAAGGACTCAAACGCGACATAGCCATCAAAGTCTTTGACATTGTGATTATTCATATAGCGAGAAAGTATGTAAGTCTGTCCAACAAGCAATCTTTCGCCTGATGTGTTTTGTAATATGACCGCTTGATCGTCATAACTTGTCAGGACACATACCCCTGCTTTCATGTTGGAGGCAAGAGAAGAAAAGCCGTAGTTTATTGAAAGTGCCATGATAAGCACACAAGAAAGCACCCACTTGCTTATCTTTTTTGCCATAAAAAACTGCCCAAGCACAAATATCAACAGGAAGAAAAAGCACATCACTCCAAACGACATTGGCGACAAGTTGACGACAAGTGATGAGTTTGCAAAAATGCCTGCTATTATCAATACAAGTTGCATACCATAGTCTATAAGTTTGAAAAGTGGCGATAAAAATGGCAAGATAAAGACTATCACTGACATAAACACAAGAAATGGATATAAAATCGAGAAAAGTGGCACAACAATCAAATTGATCATAAAGAATAGAAGGTTGAACTGTGATGAAAAGAGTGCCAAAAATGGCAATATGGTCACTTGTGCTGAAAAAGACATCGATAGGTACTGCGCAATTAAATTAGGACAGAATTTGGCAAAAAATTTGTAAAAGCATGGATAAAGCAAAATTATTCCACATACGCAAGCAATAGACATCAAAAAGCCTACATCAAAGGCTGAAAGCGGACTGATTAAAAGTATTGTAAACCCAGCCACACCCATTGCATTGAGTGAGTCATACCGCCTGCCAAACAGCATGGCAATGATCATGATGATCCCCATAAACCCTGCTCGCAAAACTGACGGCGTCATGCCACAAAGTACACAATAAAATATGATTATAAAGGATGTCAAAAGAAAGTTGACATATTTGTTGCACTTTAAAAGTTTTAGACCACCAAAGATGATTGCTATTAAAAAACTTATGTTGAGTCCAGATACCGCTAAAAGATGAATTATGCCTGAATCGCGATAGGCTCCCTTTATCTCAAAGGATATACCCGACTGGTCGCCGAAAAGAACAGCATAGGAAATAGAAGCACTGTCCTGCGTCATATTCTCATATAACTTTTCTTTGATCGCCATGCGAATCTGCTCGTCTATGTACACCTTGCCACTTTCAAGTATCACAAGGTCATCGCTGGCAATCTCGGCTGTGTATCCAACTCCGTTTCTATAGTAGTCACTGTTGAAGGAGCCGAGTGTAAATACATCGATAGACTCTATCTCACTTTCAAATGTGATGGTGTCTCCAACTGATACCTTTTGTCCGCCTTTTGATATGTATGCCTTTATGTTCTTCTCCGCTTTGCCGTCAATGGTGACACTATCAAGTATTACAACATAGTCATAGTCGTTTTCTTCAAAACTGTCACTGACTCTGCCAGTGACTGCCACCTGCCCTTGATAGTCATTCGGCTTTGTAGTAAAATAACCTATAAAATATAACCCGCAACCTATGAAGAATGATAGAAATAACGTGAGCATTATTTTGTATTTCTTCTTCCATATAAGAAAACCAGCCAGCACACTTAAAAGTATAATCGCAATTATTAAGGTTTCAATCGAACTTGCAAAAAGCCTGCCCGCAACAATTACTCCAAAAAGACAGGCAAGAAAAGGATAGAATATCCATCGAAAATTGACAAACCTTTGTATATTCACTTTAGTATTTTAACATTTTCTTGCTTTTTCTTCAATTGATTTGCCAAATTTGTTGTATTTACTTTGGGCTGGCGAATTGCAGCTTTTTAGCCAGCTAAAAATCTGCCCCGCCTTGCCATACGGCAAGGCTCAGGTACGAAACGTACCATTCGCCAGCCCGTGCAAAACTCAAACCGACAGCAAAATTCTGACCATATCCTATCACTCTAGAATTTGGACTGAAAAAAACAAAATAAGCTTATTGATATGGACAACTAAAAGATGATATAAAATATTTTGATAAATTTTAAAAAAGCACTTGAAATTTTAATTATGTATGCTATAATAAATGTAGAAATATGCATTTGATATTGCAATAAAAAATTGAGGAGGTTGTTTATGGAAAGCAACGAATTTGAAAAAGTTGAAGTAAAAAAGAAAAAGAATTTTGGTATCCTTAAAAATTTTGCAAAAAGAGCACTTGCAAAAATTGGTACAGTCCTTGTTGTAGTGGGCCTTATATTCACAATCGTCGGTTGCAATAAAGATAAAGAAAAAGATCCTGATGACACTACAAACCCAGGTATCACTATCCCTGTTGATCCTGACGACCCTGTTATTGACCCTGACGATCCTGTTATCGATCCTGATGATCCTGTTATTGATCCTGATGATCCTGTTATTGACCCAGATCCCGAAAATCCTGGTGAAGACATCCCACCTGAAGATGTTCCGCCTGAAGACGTTCCACCTGAAGATAAACCTCCAGAAGAAGAAAATCCTGGTCAAGAAGATCCTTCAACTGAAATCCCTGGCAGTATTGACGAGGTTGACGAAGTTGACGAAATCAACTATTTTGCTGACGAGTTTACTCAAATCTTAAATGATAATTATTTGGATGATATAGCAAATCAGTTAATCTATATAAATAACTCCAGTGATTTTAAAAATGCTGAATGGATGATTACAAATAGTAATAATAATGATCAGATAAAAGAATTACAGGTAAAATTATATCACGATTATGGAACTACAAGATATTTTACTATTGGTCAAGTAACTTTCAATCAAGCATGCCATGTTAGTGATTTAGTCAATGGTAAAATGCCTAGTGCTACATTTACTATTGAAAAACAAATTTCAACAACAATAGATAATATAAAACCTAACACAGACCTTGGCAAAACCGTAATACAAACAATTGATGCTGACAATAACCTTAAAGGCGATATATGGTGCAGCATAGGAAGTGCATCTCCTAGCAATGGTAAAACTTATCGTCCTATAACAGTATATCAAATCACGGAGAATGGTGTCGAAGAATACTATATGGTTGCTGAAGCACCTTCAGCAGATCCTACAAGCATAATTGCCAATATTCAAGAAGGAAAATATACAACTACATCTCAATCAACTGAATATACCTTTACAGGTGAAAAGATTGAACAGGCTGAAGCGTCAACACAAAATCTTGCAACCTACAACTATTATTTTGATGACGATATTGAATTATGTTAAAAAAAGAATGGCAGAAATTGCCATTTTTTTGTTAAAATATATTAAATAAATTGATTTTTAGATAAATTTAGGATAAAATAAAGTTATGAAGAAGAAAAAAACTATTATTTTTAGAATAATCTGTCTATTAATGTTGTGCATATTCCCTGCACTTGCATTACTTTCAGGTTGTGATGAATTTGCTGAGCTTGATGACTTTGCTGAACTTGATGACTTTGAAGAAAGTGATCCTGAAACCATCACATCATCAAGTCTTTACGGCACAAAGGTACTTTATCGCCCTGACGACTATAACTATGATGAAGGCTCTGGTGCGACTGTTGGTGGTACAAATGATTATTATGGTCAATATGCTTGGCATATAATAAACTTTTTATACAATATTTATGAAATTGCAAATACAAGCACAGGTGAGGACATATATAACAATATTCAATCAAACAATCCAAATTTTGATATTGAAAACAACTTACCTTATCTTTATGATAGTATGCGTTATCAAGTCAATACTGAAGGCACTGTAACAAGTAGACAAATTGTCAATAATAGTAGTATAAGTGATGAAGATTTGACTATATCACAAAATCTGCCACAACAATATCAAATTGTCGGTGCGGACACCTCGCTTGCTTGGAAGTGGGGCGCCCCTTATAATATGACTTTATTAAATAATAATTCTCAAGACACTAATGCTTATCTAACATTTAAAAACGGAATGTCTTCTTCGGTAACATCATACATAACTGATGGCAGCGTAATTATCTATGATTCAATATATTCTCCTTATGATCTTTCAGGTTTACGCAATTTCTATACTGCACTGAGTGAAACCAATAATAACCATTATTCTACTTCTGCATACACAACCACTCTTAGAAATTACTATCTCGGCACTGAAGATGCTGTTGAAACCGAGGAGCAAGAATATTCTGACTTTGTTAAGGCGCTTGAGTATGCAATCTATTGCTATGCTGTGGACTTAGAGCCCGCTCAAGTGACTGTGACTTTTGCAAATGACGGCACTCCTAATGTGCAAGTGACAGGACACACTGCCACAAATGATCAATCAAGTGTTGACCTTGCGCTTGCAAAGGCAAAGGAAAACTTTAAAATTCTCGGCTCTTTCGTAGGGCTTGCCGATCGTCAAATTGAAAAGATTGAGGCGTGGGTGCTTGACAACATTATCGGTAGAGATGTAGTAGATAATTCAGACTACTTTTACACATACTCAAATGTCACCGAAGTTGTCACAGTAGATGAAAACGGAGAATATTCTTATTCCTATGAATTTGACACTATGTCAAGTAGAATTGAACTTGGCAGAGATTATGAAGGCACAGTTGCAAACATAATACAAAATGTATGTAGTGAAGTTTCAATTGGAAATGATGGCGGAAGCGATGTCACAATTGACCAGCGCTTCCCTGCATCTGAAGTAATGGAATATGCAGGAGTATCAAACAATGTATATTCGGACAAAAGTTTTGCAGTTCCTGGGCAAGAGAACTCCGCAGACAAAATCAGACCTTATGAATATCAATCAATCGTATTTATGGTAAACGAAGAAGTGCGCGTTGATGGAGTTGGAATTGCACTCAAATATGACTCTGGCCTTGACGGCACAACTGAAGGCGTCTACGGAGAAGAATATCTTGACATAATCGTTGACCTTAATTATTACAACAACGCGACAGACACACTCACCGTACTCAAGTCAAAACAGATTAGAGTTTATGACGGTCCATGGGATCAAGAAAATGTATATTGGGACTGGGCAGATGGAACAGGTGGCAAGGGCTTTGATGCCGAAGAAACAGGCGCACCAGAAGACCACTACAGCGGAATATACTTTGACGGAGTGGATATCGAGCGTCTTGGAGTATTCAAGACTGACATAGGTGAAAACATACTTATGACAGACGTTGGTGAAAATGGATATTCATCAAGTCTGCTTATAAGCGAAGAACCACTCGTACTTAAGGGGACAACAAATGTAAGAAAGTACTATGAAATTGTAGAGCCAGGCTCAAGTGAACTTGACAACGAACTAATTCCAGATGGTTATACCTACCTTTCAGGAAGATTTAATTCAGATATGTTTGGTGGCGCAGGGGGCTGTGACTATCTTGAAGTAACATTCAAGGTGTTAAAACGCAAAAGTGACACAACTCCAAACAGATACAAATTCTATGCTGGCGCTCTTTGGGGTGGACTTACAGATAATGGCCCTGATTATGACTAAGGAATTCAATTAAAGGATTAATGCAAAATTCAAAAGTGTTCACAGAAAATCAGGCACAAAAATTGTTAAAAACATCAAAAACTTTCAGAAAATTAAAAATTGTTTTAATATATCAAAAACAAAAATAGGGATAGTTTTACGCTATCCCCCTTTTTTTTCGCCTCTTTTTTTAAGAAGGCTTTTATTGGTCTTTGAATGTTTTTGTTTAAAAATAAAAGGAAAAATTTTTAAAACAAGGCGCATTTTGGCGTTAGCACTATTCATGATCCATTGTTTCCTGATCCTTTTCTGCGCTAAGGTCTTTCTCATCTTCAGCAAGAAAAAGCGTTTCACTTTCGCTTTCTGCGTCCGTTTCTTTGCTTTCTGCGTCTGTTTCTTCGCTCTTCCCTTCCTGTTGATTGCCATCTTCGCCTTTTGGCATTGTCACCACGCCAAGCACAACAAGAAGCCCTGCGATAGCCATAATCACATTTGTGATTATTTCATTATCTACTGAAAAGCCAAACATCTGCCCTAGTGCATTGACAAGCACGACCACAGCACTAGCAAGAGCTGTCCAAAAACCATAAGATTTTATTTTATTCTTCATCTTCTCCCCCTGTAACAAGAGATTTCAGTTCGCGTATTTCATCACGCACCTGCTCGAGCACATCCAAATGATCGGTTAGTGACTCGATTGTCTGTATATATGACTCTTCTCTTTTTGCACTATCTTTAAGTTGATAGAAAAACAAGAATACAAAGAGCATTGCAAATATGCCATTGCTGACAATGATTTTGACAAGTTCTGTCCAGAAATCCATTTTAATTCTCCTTGACAATTAACTTTTTTGCAATCTCTATCTCCCTTTGAATTTTCTCTCGATTGATCCTATCAATAGTGTCTAGATATACAAGTTTCATTCTTTAACGCTCACATTTACAACAAAATTACTGATATCCACCAAATCTTCGCTTGTAATTTCAAAATAGAATTCATTGCCTCTTAGGTTTACTTTAATCTTTTGTATGTCACTATTGCCACCTATCTCAAACTCTTTACTATCCTTATCGCTGACAATCCTCACCTTGCAATCATAAAGACTTTTGATATTGAAAGATGACACTCGTTTGCTTGCATTTGGATAGCCAAAGTCGGTACAAGTGCTTTTCCAATATTTCTTTATTGGGCTTGAGAAAAATTTGCCATCTTTAGAAAGTTGACCAACCTTTCCTATTAAATCTGAGCCATTGAAACACGCCAGCAATTTTGATTTAAAAGGGTTATTGAAAGTCAAAAGCATATTGATATCAACACCACGGACAATGTCGGTCTGTTTTGTCAAGATGTCATAGACAAAAAGCATATTGTTTGTGTAGCCTTGAGTATTATTCTCGCACCCTACACCGTCACCGCTGACCTTTCCCCTGCACGCAAGATAATACTTGCCGTCATAGATCGAGGCATAGCATTTTGCTTGATTTATATCTTTAATCAGGTCAAAGCCATCGAGATCAAGATCGCTTACGCTTGTTCCGTTAAATTTCTTTAGTCCATTGCAGTTTAAAAAGTAAACATCCTCGCCATTTAGGCAGATCGAGTTTGGATATATGTAGCTGTCACTATGATAAAGATGATTTACGGCAAAGGTTTCGCTCGTTCCATACACCGATAGTTTTGTTATGCCATAATCGCGGAAAATGTAAAGATAGTCATTGAAAGAGATGAGTCTTTGCAAGTTTCCACGCTCATCACCAAAATCAAGTTCTGCAGTCTTTTCGTCAGTGAAATTCAAAATCTCTATATCGTCAGTATAGATCAGTGACGCTCTATCGCTGGCAGTGATTGCAAAGAGTTTGTCTGAATATACGCAAATTGATATAATCTCGGGCGCGTCTGCATTTTTCTCGTTTGATCCGCCTGTAAGCACGGTCAAACTGTCCCCTTCACCTGACAGGAGCAGTGCGTCTTGAGTGCCTTTGCGATAATAGGCGCAAAAAGGCGTTTGCGTGAAAGTGTTTGGCACAATAAACGAAGTCACTCGCACGCCAAACATATTGTCATAACAAATATATCCTTCATCATTAAAATAGAAAAGATAGTATTTGTTGGTGTCTGCGCTCACATCAAACCACTTGAGTTTCCAGATGGCTTTAACAGAGTCGCCACGAAAATCAACCACACTTTCACTGTCTAGGTCTGTTTCGCTTGTCGGCATCTTTAAGTCAGCAAAACCATAGCCAGACTTAAGCGAACCTTCAGAGCAAATCAGGTTATATTTTTCTTTTGTAAGTCCGACTTTTTCAAGTTCATCACTGTTTTTTGCAGAACTAGACGCAAAAAGACTAAATCTAAACTCTTTTTCCTTGCTTTTGATCTTATCGGCATAACTCATTATAGCCACCTCCTAGCAGGCATCATTGTTTCATTTTTCCTGCGCGAAAGCGACTGGAGCGCTTGTACGAAACGCTCTTGCCATATATCCGCCTCTTCATAGAGAGTTTGCATGAGATAGTATTCTCTCGCCATACCATAGGCATAGATCCGCATTGGAATAACGCTAGCAACACTATCATTTAACCCCTTTTCTTCAGGCTGAGATAGATAGGTGACGGTCACTTCACTTGCAAGTGCCATTAGGTAGTCATCAAATGCTTTAAAGCGCACTTTGTGACCATTTTTATCAACTACCGAAACGATTTTAAGCGGAACAGACGAAAAACTCGAATAGTTGATCTTGAAATCATTGGTGACAAGAGTTTCACGCTCATAATGCGGAATATAGTCACTGGCGATTTCGTTTGCTATCAAATTAAAGCACTCGACAAACATATTGACAAGATCTGTCTGCTTTTCATCTAGGCTGGCAGTACTTGAGGAAAGTGCCTCTTTAAGCTCTTCATTTTCGGTAAAACTACAGGCAAGAATTATTATATCTTTTATTGACATAGAGCCTCCTTTATCTTATCTACTCCTTCTTTTATCGCTCTCTCATAATATTTTTCATTTTCTCTTTCTATTTCTGCAATGAGCCTGTCCATGCGCTCTCTTCTGGTCTTCCTTGCATAGAAAAGTGTACGCTCGTCTAGTGTGTCGAAGGGAACGGTAAACGCATAACTATTCTTGCCTTGACCGCGCACATGAACTTCGAACTTTTTACTGGTCAAATTAAAAAGAATATAGTAATCTTTGTCTATATCTTTTAGTCTTTGACAGATATAGAAGACATCGCTTGTCACTTCAATCAAATGTTTCATAAATATAACTCCTTTGCAAAAATATCTTTTGATTTTCAAAAAATCGCATATTTTTTTGAAAAATCTCTGTTTTTTTTGAAATTTTTATTAAATTAAAGAAAAAATTATTAAAGTTTTGACGAATTAACAGACTGTAGAAAAACAAGCGAGGCAAGGCTCGAAAAATGCTCAAAGCCAGGAGTTTAGTATACCTAAATGACTGGTTTTGGGCGTCTTATTTTGGGGTACCCCGTAAATGCTTTTGCATTTATGGGGAGAGGAAAAGGCGAGCGTTAAAGTCTAAGTTGTTTAACAACTTGACATAAGCGTAGCCTTTGACGATACGATGCAAGAAAAATTACTTATAATTTTTCGGTCGCGCCGTTTGTCTACAGTCTGAAAGGCAAAAAATTTAAATATTATTTTTTGCCTTACCCCTTACTTTTATTTACAAATAATTAAGCAGTTTCTCCGTCGCTATTTGTAACATTTACTGTAGTTTGGAATGGGTTTGTTACAGTAGATTTGATCTTAGAAATCTTTGCCTGTCCGCATGGCTTATCACAGATAAGTTCTGCATATTTTACAAGTGTTGCGCTGTAAGTTGGATAGCCTTGATTTTGTTTTAAAATTCTTCCATCTTCGCCTTCAAGCCACTTCCAATCGCAAAGTTGATGCAATGTGAAATCATTTGTATTTAATAGATACATAGTGTCATTGTCTACAAATCTGTCAGCAACAACAGGTATGCCGTTGTGAGAGATTGTCTTGTATCCACCATCAAGAGTCATAACTTCGATATTTCTTCTGTATGCTCCAAGGTACTCTTGATATGCACGGCGAACTTGACTTGAGCAGGCAATGAAGTTGATTTGACTGTCAACATTCATATCCAAAAAGTCAATTGCTTCTTGAATTAAGATATCAGAGATCTCTGTTTCGCTAGATGAGGTGTATGCTTTAAGCCAAGGATGAGCTGTCCTGCTTACGCCATAGATAGTGTCATCGCTTGAGAAAATCTTGCCAAGACCAGAAATCTCATAGCCTTTTGAGCCTTGAACATAGAGAGTAAAGTTTTCGCTTATAGTAAGAGTTTCGCTAGATTCATAAGTCACAGTATTATTTACTCTGTCAACATATACGATCTTGAGCGGATTTGTATTAACTTTTGTACTTGATGTATTGTAAACATCGATAAGCATTCCTTCGATCATGTTGTTAACCTTGTCGCAAGTGATAACTTTAGAAGCATGTGATTTGACAGTTGCAAGAAGTCCACTGCCATCTCCATATAACATTCTGCCAAGGTTGAATGAACTTGCTTTTACAAGTCCTTCCATTTCATCAGAAAGTAAATTTACAAAAGCGCCGATATTGTTTGCAGATGCTCTTATTGCTTTATCTGACAACTCGATTTTACCATAAAGGTTTTTTAGGTCTGCAACAAACTGTACATAGCTGTTTGCAGAAGATGATGGAAGGGCGTCTGTTTCACTACCTGCACCAATTCCACCATTGATACCGAAAGGAGCAAGTTTTCTTACTTCCTTACCCCATACATCTTTAGTAGATTGTTTGATTTTAGCAAGGAGTGGATTTGCCTTGACATTGAGTTGGTTTGCAACAACGCCAAGATAGACATTTTTAAGTGCACTCTCTGCTGTTTGTAATGTAACCATATTTTCTCCTTTTTAAAATTCTTTAGATTTTTTTATTTTCTGTTTTTAACTTTCGTTTGTTAAAAATAATTAAAATATCGCATTTTTTATGATTTTTTTAAAATTTTTGCGATTTTTTTGCATTTTTTTATTAAATTAATAAAAATTAACGCTAAATAATTATTTTAACTAAACATTTTGCCAACAAGTTTTTTAGCATCTTCAAGTGTCAAAGGATTGTCAGGAATTACACTAGACAACCTTTGTCCACTGTTTGAAGATAGCGTCTTTGGTGGCTTTCCTTCATTTAATTGTAATAGATAGTCTTGAAT
Source organism: uncultured Clostridia bacterium (assembly GCA_944349615.1). Classification (GTDB taxonomy): domain Bacteria; phylum Bacillota; class Clostridia; order Christensenellales; family UBA1242; genus Caccovivens. The sequence goes on along the minus strand of CALVNK010000003.1, from coordinate 14,160 downwards.
TATCTTGTCTTTTATCCTTTCATCACTAGCCACATATTGATTTACAATTACGTCGCTCGGGTCTTGTGACTTTAAGTGAGCAAGCATTACGCTTTCCCACGCACTTTCAAAAGGATTTTGATTTTGATTGCCTTGAGAGATCTTTTCTTTAATCTCATCAATGAAACCTTCAGCTTCCTTGTGACTTAAAAGGAACTCGGCAAGAGAGGCTTGCATTTCACTTTGGCTTTTTTCAAAGTCGCCAACTTGCAAATCGGTCTTTTCAAGATTGTCGGTTTGCAATTGGGATTTTTCTTCGTCTTGACTTGCAGGCGCGGATTGATCATCATTTGCCTTATAGTCATCTTTGTTTTCTTGCCCTGTTTTTTCTTTTTGTAGTTCACTTAAAAGCTGACATTTTCTAGTAAATTCAGACTGAAGATTATTATAGGCCTCATATAACGCACTTGCAGATTTGAATTTTCCTAGATTTTCTTGAGAGCCGACCACACTTTCAGCACTATTCTCATTTGCTCGGTCTAAAGCGGTTGCCAGTTCCGTCGTCGGTTGTTCTCTGAATTCTTCTTCCATTTTATCCCTCCATTTTTTGTCTATGTGCACGAATATGCTCTAAAAATACTCGCTCTAGATTTGAATTTTTCATTGACATCTTTTCATAGTCACTGCCAAGCATAAATGCAATATGCTCGTTGATGTGTAGATTATCTTCGTCAATCTCACTGACCTTGCAGTTGACTCCATCGAGCATCTTTAGGTTTTCGCTTCCCGCCTTTTTGATATGTAACTCGTTTAAGTCTTGAGCACTTTCCCAATTGCCCATGCCAAGCATCTCAAATATCTTGCATTTCATCTTGCTCGACAATTGACCATTTTCATCGTTAAAAATCCCCTTCTCAAGCAGTGAGAAAATCATCTCTCGTCTTTGCGTCATACTGCTAAGCCCACTTGATACATTTTCTATTTCAACATCATCACTTGAGATGTCGCACGATGAAAAGTAAAATAGTTCAACTTGTCCATTTTCGCCAACAATGCGGGCAAGACGCGGGAAAATTGCATATTGCTTGTAAAGTTTTAATATTTTGCGTGCAATCTCGATATTTGCGCCTCTTATGCTTTCTATAGAGGCATTAAGGCGTTCTTCGTCCTGTGAAATCAATAATTCAAGTGCTGTTCCACTTATATTTGATGACAGCGAACTTGAATTCAATATATCATTGACTCCACTTATCTTATTAAATTCTTCAAGCAAGGCATTTTCTTCTTCGCTCAGTCCGTTTGGCAAACTTTCACCTTGAAGATATTTAGGCTCGCTTGAACCCTGCCTATACACCAAGATTTTACCAGGACTCAAGCCCTCGTCTTCCAAGTTGTCAAGATCGACTGAACCGTCTTCGACAGACAAAACTCCCATAGAGAGCCTATTGATAAACTCATGTTTTCGATTTTTAACTGCATTGTATGCGCGCTGAACAGGTATCAGTCTTTCAATTATGCTTGTGCCGAAAAATGAGCCTGGCTCCTCTATCGCTGTTTGTTTGACAAAAGGAAAATCACGCTCGTCATCACTTCCAATTTTATATGGAAGATCGCCGTCATATACAAGTTTATCACCTGCAACTATTGTAAGTCTGCCATTTGGATAGGTGGCGTTTGGTCTATTATATCTTTCTATCACTAAGACGCTATCACTCTTTCTGCTTTCAATCATCTTCGGCATTGTGCCATTGAAGCCAAGACCGCCTATACTCGAATTGACACTATCAAGACTATAGACATTGACATCTTGTCCTTTTACTGTCACATCAAACATGGCTTTGACTTCCTCTGTAGAATATGCTTTGGCATGAATTATGCTTTGCAATTCTTCAAGTTTTTCAGTGACAAGATTGTCAGGATAGATTTCAAAAGGACTGACTACACTTACTTCGACTTCTCCGCTTTTCACAGGGTGTCCGCCCTCATCTAGACCAACCACCTGTCCCTTGTCACTATTCCAAGTGATCTTATAGAAACAAGTACCGCAAACTTCGCTCCATTTTATTCCCTGTGCGATAATAGATTGCAGTTTGAGTTTGTTTTTGATTGATTTTATTATCTTTTTAGAGACTTTTGCAGATTTTACATCTCGCTCGTCATTAGTCGAAGGCAAAATGTTTATCTCGGTGTCCACTTTGGTAAGTTTTGCATATCGAATATCGAAAGTTGGTGCAATATGATTAAACACCTCTCGCTCCTGCCAAAAATATTGTCTTTCGCTTTCTTCCAGGTTTCCACCATAGCCAATATTGCAATATTGATTGCCCATTAAAAAATTCATGTTTACCTGCCAGATAAGGTCAAGACTCTTTCGTTTTTCTGCTCGCTCTTTAAAATCGGCAAGCACTTCATTTACAATTTTTTCTTCTTCCTTTTTCATTTGACAATGTTCCTTTTATTTAGTTTAAACGGACTTTTGATTGACTTTGGAGTCTTAAGTTTTGCTATCGCTTGATACATACCTTCAAGACATTCTTCGCAAAAACACAGATCTCTTTTAATCAGTCCTTTAGTTGAAAATGTATATTTTGCAAGGTTATTACAACCATAAAAATCGCATTTAGTTTTGGTTTTACACTCATTTATTTCCATTTTCACTCTCCTTAAGTGCTTTTATAAGTCGCAATCTTTCTTGTTCAAGCTCCTCGTCATCAAAAGCGGATATCTTATCTTCATAACTCTTGTAAAATCTCTCTAAAAGCACTTTGACCGCACTGATATCTGGACCATAGTGCTTGCTTGTGACCTTCTTTTTTGACAACTTTAGCGCGCCCTCGTCATCAAAAGTATATTCTTCGACCACTTCGTCAGCATTGTATCCAAGTGCTTTCTTGAGTAGTGCTTTTCTTAATTTATCTTCATCATCCACTTATTTCACTCCCCTTTGCAACTTATGGCAAAATTATAGGATAGGATTTTTTCGCTTTCAACCTTCACTGCCAAATTTTTAAAAATAGTCACATTTTCCTTTCCAAAATCTAAACTGATATTGTAGAGGTCAACATGGATAACTTGCTAGAATTTAAAAATGTTTCATATTTCTATCAGACCAAGGAAAACGAAGTCAAGGCACTTGAAAATGTGGACTTTTCAGTTAAAGAAAAGCAGTTCACTTCACTCGTAGGGCCTAGTGGCTGTGGAAAAACAACCATACTTTCGCTTACTTGCGGACTTTTAAACTGTTCGTCTGGTGAAATCCTTATAAACGGCGAAAAAGTAAAAAAGCATGATGATAGAATTGGATATATGTTTCAACGCGACCATCTATTTGAGTGGCGTACAATCTGGCAAAATATCATCTTAGGTCTAGAAATTCAAAAAAAGCATAAGGATGAAAAATCTCTCGCTTTTGCTGAAAGTCTACTTAAGAAATACGATCTCTACCCCTTCAAAAACAAAAAGCCTCGACAACTGAGCGGTGGTATGCGTCAGCGCGTGGCACTTATTCGTACACTTGTTTTAAATCCAGCCTTGCTTCTTCTTGATGAGCCCTTTTCGGCACTCGATTTTCAAACAAGACTTAAGGTTTGTGATGACGTATATGAGATAATCAAAAGCGAAAATAAAACGGCGCTTTTAGTCACGCATGATATTTCAGAGGCACTCAGTATGTCCGACAAAATCATTGTGCTATCAAAGCGTCCAGCACATGTAAAGGAAATATATGAAATAAACTTTGAAGGCGCAAGCCCACTTGCAAAGAGAGAGGACAAAGATTTTGGCAAATATTTTGAAATGATTTGGAGAAATCTCGTCTAATGAAAAACAAAAAGAAAAAAATTATAAACTACTCTAAAGCAAGAAAAGATTATTTAAAGAAAATACGAAAAGATAAGGTCATTGTCCTTTTTGGACAGTTAGCAATCTTTGCAATATTTATTGGACTATGGGAACTGCTTGCTTTTACCGGCGTCCTTGATCCCTTTTTCTTTTCAAGTCCATCGAGAATTGTAACAACCATCATAGATCTTGCAAAGGGCGGAAATCTTTGGATCCACATTTGGACTTCGCTCTATGAAACCTTGATAGGTTTTGCCCTTGCAACTGTAATCGGCGTGGTAATTGCAATAATACTTTGGTGGAGCGAAAAATTAAGGCGAATGATGGAGCCATACCTAATCATTCTCAATTCTTTGCCAAAGATTGCACTAGGTCCAATGATTATCTTCTGGGTAGGTTCAGGCACGGGCGCAACAATTGTGATGTGTATCCTGATATGCGTGGTACTGACAATAATCTCAATGCTGAATGCATTCATTTCTTGTGATAGCGATAAACTGCTTCTAATGAAATCAATGCATGCAAATAAATTCCAAATATTATTTAAACTCATCCTGCCTAACTCCCTTCCACAATTCATATCGGTACTAAAAATCAATGTCGGCATGAGTTGGGTGGGTACGATTATGGGCGAATACCTTTCAAGCAAGGCAGGACTTGGCTATCTTATCAATTACGGAAGTCAAATTCTAAAACTTGATATCGTTATGGCAAGCATCACCCTTCTTTGTATCCTTGCCGCTGGAATGTATTTTCTTGTTAGTCCGCTTGAAAAAAGGTATAAAAAGTAGATCGATTAGTACAATTACACTAAGCACGCTGATAATAGGATAGACATAGTCAATTATAACGCCATAGCCAATCAAACCTAAAAGCAGTGGCAAAATTATACTCACTCCAAAATTTATAAATTCATTTTTGCACAGCCCTCGCAAAGAAACAGAAGTAGAAAATACAAGTGAGTAAATGGAGGTCAAACAACTTATGAAGATAATTATTTGCATGACTATCCTTGCCTTGCCACTAAAGAGTGACAAAATGGGCATATCTTGACCTAAAAGCGACTGATTTTGAAGCAAAACAATATTTACTATGAAGATAAGTAAACAAAGCACGAGTGCCGACAGAAATGCCACTCGTGTCTTTTGTCTTGACGAAAGCTTCTTGCCAATGCTTGCAATGATGACAATCGAAAGGGATAGATTGAGAGCAACATAGAGTAGCGAGTAAATAGGCGCGAAAATACTGCTTTTTAGCGTAACAATATTATCACCAAGCCTTGAAAATATCAAAAAGGAAAAAATCAAGATGCTCGTACCTGTAAAAAATAGATTTATTTTCGAAAGTGCTTTCAGCCCCCTTTTGAAAACAAAAGTTGCTCCGATTATAATGATAAATAAGATTAATAAATTAAAGACAAAATGAAATTGTAAAACCTTGGTAAGTCCCGCAAACATCGCACTTGTAATGACTATTGATATAATCAAGTTAGAGATGCTTGCAAGACGAGAAGAAGAAAGCCTATCTAAAATCTTTGATGCGTGAATTAGAATAAACTTGATTGTAAAAAAATAAATTGCAAATGCTAGGCATATACAAGCAAATGAGATGGTCCCAAAGCGTGAAAAGAAAGTGGCAATTTCCTTGCCACTAATAAAGCCCGACCCTATGATTACACTTACGATTGTCAAAGTCGATATAATGACTGTCATATTCATATACTATGTGTTGTTAAAATTTTATTGTCATAAAATTTTAATAAATTCTGTCGAATTTGTGTGCTATTTGCACACCATCACATAGTATCTACCAGGAATTCGACTTTCAATAATAAAAATTATTGACAAACAAAAATTTGAAAAAAAATTACTTAAATACAAAAGGAGAAAAAAATGCTTATAAACACAAGATATCGCCAAGGCGCTTTCATTGACCTTTGTAGTCCCTGTGGCTGTAATAGATTTTTAGGCAATTGGACATTTTCAAATCCATGCCAAAACTGTTTTCCTCCGCCACATTACGCCACACCACCTAATTGCGATTTTTCATTTCATTGCCAGCCAAGTTGCGACTTTTCATGTCCCTGCCAGCCAAATTTTCCGCCTTGCTCGCCACCGAACCCTGTATGTAATATAGATAACCGCGCATTCTATTTCTTTGCAGGCTATCTTCTATCAAGATGCAATGGCAAAAATAGAAAAATATAAGAAAAAAATCAAAAAAAACTTAAATTTATTATTAAAAATATGTTTTTTTGCTAAATCGCAAATATAAAGGAAAATTAAATTATTATTTTTAAATATATTAAAATCATGCTATAATACATTCATGAGAAGATTTTTTGGCGAAAAAAAAGGAAATGAAATAATTATTTTAGAAGATGAGTTTTTTCATCTCAAAAAAGTGCTGAGAATGAGCGAAGGTGATAAACTTATCGCCTGTATCAGTGATGACAATGACTATTACTGTACTATAAAATCTATTTTAAAAGATAGATGCATTTGTGATATAGACGATATTCAAGAAAATAAAAGCAATCCTAAAAAACACATCACTCTTTTTCAAATGTTACCAAAAAAAGATTATTTTGATAAAACCGTTGCAAAATCAATAGAACTTGGCGTGAGTGATCTATATTTTTTCAAAAGTGAATATTCTGCGAATATGCCACTAAAAAAAGAAAGACTTTCTTCACAAATCATGACCGCTTGCAAACAATGTGAGCGTAGTAAACTGATCTCGGCAAATGACATTTTATCCTTTGACAAAATGCTAGAAAAATTATCTAAATTTGACTGTGTGATCTTTGCTTATGAGAAATGCAAAGAGTATTATGATTTTGCAAAAATTTCAAGTTTTGATAACATTGCATTGATTGTCGGTGCTGAAGGCGGTTTTAGCGAAAAGGAAGCCACCCAGATTTGTCAAAGAAAAGTCATCACCACATCACTCGGCTCGCGAATTTTACGCTGTGACACAGCAAGCCTAACTTTGCTAACCCTTGTAAACTATTTTACTAAAAATTAAATAATTTAAAATTTATTAAACAAAAAAAGACCCAATATGATGTATTTTACACTATTTGGTCTTTTTGATTTATTTCATTTTTCTTAGGTAATTATTGTATTTTGTATAGGAATTGTCTCCTATTGACGATGCAAGGTCTTTGAGTTTTGCTTTGACAGATTTATCCAAACTCTTTGGCACTTCTGCTTTTATAGTTACAAGCAAATCTCCGTAACTATCTCGATTAAGTACTTTGACGCCCTTATTTTTTATTCTCATAACTGTACCAGATGCGGTAAGTTCTGGAATATTTAATTGATATACGCCGTCCAAAGTAGGAATATCAACCTTGCCACCAAGCAAAGTCGTAGTGAAAGGAAGATACAAGTCCATATACAAGTCATTGCCCTTTCTCACCAAGATTTTATGTGGCGTGACATTGACTTTGATGTTTAAATCTCCATTTATTCCTTCGCGCACAGGTGCATTGCCCTCGCCCTTCATGCGCAGAGTTTGACCATTGTCGATTCCAGCAGGGAATTTGACTTTGATCGTCTTATTAGATTTTTCATAGCCTTTTCCGTTGCAATCTGGACATTTTTCTTTGATAATCTTTCCTGTTGCATTACATTTCGGACAGCCTGCTTCTCGAATAGTCGTACCAAACAATGTATTTTGTTGGTAGCGCACTCTGCCTGTACCATTACACTCTGGACAAACAGAGAATTCTTTACCATTTTTAGCACCTGTTCCGTTGCACTTAGCACACTTTGTTATTTTAGAAAGCGTGATATTTTTTTCACAGCCAAAGCATGCTTCTTCAAAAGAAAGTGTGATTTGAGTGTTTATATCTTGACCGCGTTCTTTAACCTGCGTGCGTCTTCCATTTCCGCCAAAAGCAGAGAAGATATCAGAAAAGATATCAGAAAATCCGCCAGAGCCACCAAAGAAATCATCAAAGCCGCCACCGCCTCCACCTGCGCCGAATGGATTGCCATCGGCTGAGCCAAACTGATCATAGCTTGCTCGCTTTTGACTGTCACCAAGCACTTGGTAGGCTTCATTGATCTCTTTAAACTTTGCCGCCGCTTCTTCAGTTTTATTTAGATCGGGATGATATTTTTTTGCAAGCCTGCGATAAGCCGATTTGATCTCATCATCACTTGCATTTTTATCAACCCCAAGAATTGAATAATAATCTTTATTTGCCATAATTTTTCCTTAAAATTTTAAGTATATGAATTTTTATCTATTTTATTATAATAATCTTTTCAAAATATTCAATGGGCATTGGCTCAGAGTTTGCAGTTGAGATAGCATTCATCAAAAATTTGACGCCATATCCTAAATCAAATAACTGAAAGCCTATCGCAAGCACGCAAGCAACATAATTAAGTCCGCAGATATAGATCTCGGCATCATCATCAAAAAGAGAATTTACAATGTTTTGTGGAAGCGAATAAGATGTTTTTTCTATAATTGTCACCTTCGCTTGATCTTGTAAATTGAATGCCAAATCTATATCCGGCGAACTTGTCATTTTTTGCCAATTTAATTGCTTAAAATATTGACTGTCTGGTTTATTAATAAATTTAGTAACGATTATCTCATCGAAATCTAGGATTTTACCAATTTTTCTATATTTGGAACAATCTTACTATTTTTGTCATTAATAAATCCATTTTGGACATCAACTATCAATAGATATTTCATATTACTTATTGTCATCGTCAACAACTACTTCAGGATCTGAGCCATTGTCGCCGTTTGAGCCATCACTTGCGCCTGCATCACCATTTGCACCAGCATTTCCGTTAGGGTTTGCTGAACTGTACATCTTAGAAACAATACCATTTGAAACATTTGTGAGTTCGTCAATAGCCTTCTTAACAACTTCGATATCTTCACTCTCAAAGTCTTTCTTAGATTTTTCGATTGCTTCTTCAAGCTTCTTCTTATCAGCCTCTTCGAGTTTGTCGCCATTTTCTTTAAGCATCTTTTCAAGGCCGTAAACTAAGTTATCAGCCTGGTTTTTAGTTTCTACCAGTTCCTTTCTCCTCTTATCTTCTTCAGCGTGAGCTTCTGCCTCTTTGATTGCCTTTTCGATATCTTCTTCCTTAAGGTTTGATGAAGCAGTGATTGTTATATTCTGCTCCTTGTTTGTGCCAAGGTCTTTTGCAGATACTTTAACGATACCGTTAGCATCAATATCGAATGTAACTTCGATTTGAGGAACGCCTCTTGGTGCTGGTGGAATATCTGAAAGTTGGAATCTTCCAAGAGTCTTGTTTTGATTTGCGAACTCTCTTTCACCTTGAAGAACATGGATATCAACTCCTGGCTGATTATCTACAGCAGTTGAGAAGATCTGTGATTTTCTTGTAGGGATAGTTGTATTTCTCTCGATAAGTTTTGTAAATACTCCGCCAAGTGTTTCGATACCAAGTGAAAGTGGAGTAACATCAAGAAGAAGGACATCTTTAACTTCTCCGCCAAGAACGCCAGCCTGTATTGCAGCACCGACAGCCACACATTCGTCAGGGTTGATGCCCTTGTAAGGCTCTTTACCAGTAAATGATTTAACAGCTTCCTGAACTGCTGGAATTCTTGTTGAACCACCAACGAGAACAACTTTGTCAATTTGATTTTTGTCAAGTTTGGCGTCTTGTAGTGCTCTCACAGTGCAGTCGATTGTTTCTTTTACAAGATCTTCTGTAATTGAGTCAAATTTTGCACGAGTAAGCTCATATTCCATATGTTTAGGGCCTGTTGCATCAGCTGAAATAAATGGAAGTGAGATTGTTGTTTTTGGAGTAGCTGAAAGGTCGATTTTAGCCTTTTCTGCCGCTTCCTTAAGTCTTTGCATAGCAAGTTTGTCACTTGTAAGGTCTATACCGTTTGTCTTTTTAAACTCTTCAACAAGAAGGTCGATAATTCTATTATCGAAGTCATCTCCACCAAGACGGGTGTTACCATTTGTTGAAAGAACTTCAAATACGCCGTCACCAATCTCAAGTATAGATACATCGAAAGTACCGCCACCAAGGTCATATACGAGTATCTTTTGATTTGAGTTTTCACCCTTGTCAAGTCCGTAAGCAAGAGCGGCAGCAGTTGGTTCGTTGATAATACGAAGTACTTCAAGTCCTGCAATTTTACCTGCATCTTTTGTAGCTTGACGCTGTGAGTCATTAAAGTAAGCAGGAACTGTAATAACTGCTTGAGTAACTGCTCCGCCAAGATAGCTCTCAGCATCTGCCTTAAGTTTTGACAAGATCATGGCAGAAATCTCTTGTGGAGTGTATTCCTTGCCATTCAATGTAACTTTGTAGTTTGTACCCATCTCTCTTTTGATAGATTGTACAGTGTTTTCGGCATTTACAATTGCCTGTCTTTTGGCAACCTTGCCGACAAGTCTTTCGCCTTCTTTAGTATAAGCGACAACCGAAGGAGTTGTTCTATCCCCTTCAGCATTTGCAATAACAGTAGGCTTTCCGCCTTCCATTACAGCAACACAAGAATTTGTTGTACCTAAGTCTATTCCAATAATTTTTCCCATAATTTTAATCCTCCTTTTTATTGACTAAGACCATAGCATATCTTATAACTTTGTCATTAAATTTATATCCCGCTTGATATTCATCAAGTATGATATCGTTGTCTTTTTCGCTGTCTTTCATAACAGCAATTACATGGTGCAGATGCGGATTAAATTTTTCGCCAACTGAGGCAATCTTTTCTACACCAAGTGATTTAAGCGCATCTTGAATTTTATCTTCAATCATCTGCACACCTTTAAGCACATTTTCATCGTTTATGCTTTTCTTCGCTTCCTTAAAAGTATCAAGACAAGGCAAGAAAACCTCTATTACCGACTCCTGACCTTCTATTCGCGATTTCTTTATGTCATCTACTGCGTGACGCCTAAAGTTTTCAAAATCTGCCTGAATTTGTCTTGCCATGTTTAAATATTCGCTCGCCAAATCTTTTTTGCTAGATTCTTCTTCATGGTTTTCCTCGCAACAATCACATTGATCGTTTTGTAAGCTATCATGACAATGGCAATGTCCGCAATCCTTGTTGTCACCTTTGTAACAATCGCAATCTTCGCCGCACTTGCAGTCATCTGTGCAAGAGCAACCTTCATCGCATTTGCATTTTTGCTTGTCTTCTTCCATTTCTTCGTATGAAATGTCTTGATTTTTTACCTCTTCGCTCTCGCTAAGATTTTCTTCACGCTCTCTATGTTTTCCTCTCATCTATTCTCCTTTTAAGTCGTTTAAGTTGTCAATCAGCACCTTAAGCGCACTTGCAATTCCTGCATAGTCCATTCTTTGAGGTCCAATAACACCAATCGAGGCAAGTTGTCGTCCGCCAACCTTGATAGGCGCCTTCACAACCGAGCACTTGGCATCATCTTCGTCAGCCACAGTGACTTCAATCGTGCCTTCCCCCTTGATCTGCATTATGTCCGACAATTTATCTTCGTCCTCAAGCACGCCTAAGACATTTTTTGCATCTTCTATGCCGTCCTTGTTTTCAAGAAGCTTCGCACTACCTTCTCGCCTTACATTAAATTGCTTTTGGCTGTTTAACTTTTTAAGCCCTGCAATGAGTGTCTTGACAACTTCGCTAAATGCGTCAATTTCACTGTGCATACCATCTTCAAACTGCTCAATATTGTCAATCATCGTTCCAATTGTTTCACCTCTAAAGTGATTTGTGAGATAAATCGATGCATTTTCACAATCTTCGCTCGTTGCTTTCACCTCTATATTTTGAGTGAGATATCCTGCAACAGTGCCAATCAGCACCATGAGTTTGTCCTCAAGAAGTGGTATGATTTTAAATTCAGTCAAAATGAGATTTTCAAGCCCATCAACCATGACAACGGTCGGATAATTTGTTGCTTGACTAAGCGCCTTAGCAATACCGCTGACTATCTCGCTTAGTGAATTAGTCTTAGAATCTATTATCTGCCCTACTTTATCAATTTCACTCTCTGTAAAGTTGGCATTTGAGAGCAGATTTTCTACATAGAATCTATATCCTTGTGCAGTAGGAATTCTCCCGCCCGATGTATGCAACTGTCTTAAATATCCCATGGCTTCAAGCGCATTAAGTTCGCTTCGAAGAGTGGCTGTTGAACACTCAAGGCTTGTCGCGTCTTTTATTCCCCCACTTGTTATTGGAGAACAATCTTTGATGTATTCTTCAACTGCCATACAAAGAATTTTCTTTTTACGATCTGACAACCCCATATCAACCTCTATTTTCGACTTTTTTAGCACTCTCATATTTCAAGTGCTAGCAATAGTATATGCATTTTTCACAAATTAGTCAACCCTTTTTGCCATTTTTTTTAAAATTTTTTTTATAAAGCAGGTTGAATTGTGTCCAACAATAAAAAAGACCTATGCAAATACACAAGTCTAATTTATTTTTTACCTATTTAACCAAGTATTCAAACTCTCTTTTGTAAGTTCAGGATATGGATACCACATAAATGCCTTTGGCATTGGATAGGCAAAATTAGATGGATAGATCCATTCACTATACTTATTAAAGGTACTACTCTTTCCCCTTGTTTTATTTGTGTCGTTTAGTTCATAGATACAACTATCAATACTTGCACTGCCTGAAGCAAAACTTGCAGTGTTTACTCCTTTTGCTAGACACATTGAAATGTTCGCTCCATTGCCATTGCCTATTATACTGCCAGCATTTGTTCCATTGACGATACCACTTACAACACAGTTTGATATATTTGTACTTGAATTTCCACTACCTGCAATTATTCCGGCATTCTGCCCATATATATTCGCCCCTTCTATTATCAAATTCTTTATCGTCGCTCCACTTGCATTTGCAAATAGTCCGCCATTTGTTTCAAGATAGTTGCCATCCGCGTCTGTCCCATTATATGTTCTAAGTCCACTTATTGTATATCCTTGTCCGTCATAAGTTCCTGAGAATGAGTTTAATCTACCGATAGGCAAATATGTTCCGCTTAGGTCTATGTCTGCTGTTTGGATAAAGGTATAACCATTTCCAATAGCAAGGTTCTCTGTTGTATTGATAAGCTTTACAAAATCTGCTAGTGACGATATGTAATATGTTCCCGCTGTTGAGTATATATCAGTTGCACCGCTTGCAATCGTCTCCTCCCACTGTGCATAGAGAGTGATTGTTGCACCGTCAACGCTTGTCAAGTTTTTTACTGTTGCTTTGTCTAAATAACTTTTACCTTTCCCGTCCGACTTAGTATTCCAGCCTGTGAATACATAACCTGTCCTTTTAAATCCATTTGAAGAAAGTACGACATTGCTATCATAAGTTGCACTATTTGAAGAGGTATTTCCGCTTGTACTGCCATTCCCATCGAATACTATTGTATAAGAATGTGGTGTCCACTGTGCATAGAGGTTAATATTATTTGTTTCTTTCCAAATCTCCGTAATTGCCACGCCTGTTTCTTTATAGTACTGTTTGCCACCACTTGCCATGTCGAAATAGCCGTTGAAGGTATATCCAATCTTGCTTGGTATAGAGACCCCTCTTAATTGTGAACCGTAGGTTACTTTTACAGTCTTTATTACATTTTGATTTTCGCCAAGTTTTTCAAGTGTAATCTTTATTTTAAAATTGTTAAATACTCTAGCGGGCGTTGCGTTTGCATTAAACCAAAACCACAGTCTCAACCCTTTGCCATTTGTCTCTCCGCTTTCATTAACAGTTAATTTGGCTTCTCCAGAAGATGCGTTCATTTGGAAATCTAAATGATTCCTTGTACTTAAATTTGCCCAATTTTCATCACATATTTCAAGCACAAAACAGCCTGCTCCCCCTCCTGTCATACTGCCTTCTTGTTTTGTATATTTAACTGAATACTCCTCGTTTTGTTTAAAAGATAAATCTGTATTGATAAATATAGTAAATGCATTTGTTGGTGTACCATTCAATGTTAGTGTCCCTGTACCATTCTCATAGGTAATTGTCACTCCATTTACTGTATGGCAGTATTCATTGCTTGAATATGTATAGTTATAGTTTGTTATCATCATATCTGCAAAATTAGTGACCGCCCCAGTGCCATCATTTAAAGTTGTAGTATATGTATTCACTTCCCATATGGCAGTAAATACAACTGTGGCATCTGAATTTGCTGTATCATTTACTGAATAACTCCCAGCTTGATATGTATTTCTATTTATACTATGTTGCCATCCTTTAAATGTGTACCCTTTCTTATTCGGCTTAGGGAGAGTTATGTTTGATCCGTAATTTGCTGTTCCGCCTGCATGAGTAGACCCTCCATCCGTATCAAATGAGTAT
>CALVNK010000002.1 GCA_944349615.1 uncultured Clostridia bacterium | reverse complement strand
CATAATCATTGACGACTTTAGTAAGTCCTGCTTTAAATCCGTCAAGGTGCGTTCCGCCTTCTTCGGTGTTTATGTTGTTTGCGTATGCGTTGATAATTTCGCTGTATCCTTCGTTGAACTGAAAGCAAACCTCAACTTCGTTGTCAATTTCACCATTTTTTTTATTGAATTTATTAAAGTAAACAGGAGCGCTCAAAAGTGTCTCACGATTTTTGTTTAAGTAGTCTACAAACTCAACAATTCCGCCCTTAAATTCAAAAATTTCTTTTCTCTCTTGACCTTCTCTCTTATCTTCCAGAGAAATGACAAGCCCTTTATTTAGAAAAGCAATCTCTCTAAACCTATTTTTCATAGTATCAAAGTTAAAGACTGTTGTTTCAAAAATCTCGTCATCAGGCATGAAAGTGATAGTAGTTCCGCGCTTGTCAGTCTTGCCGATGATTTCAAGTGGAGATATAACTTTTCCGCGTGAAAACTCAATTTTATAGTGCTGGCCGTTTTGATAGACATCTGCTCTCATATATTTTGAAAGGGCATTAACACATGAAACACCAACGCCATGCAGTCCACCAGAGATTTTATAGCCTTCTCCGCCAAACTTTCCACCAGCGTGTAGTTTTGTAAGCACGACTTCAACCGCACTCTTATTTTCCTTTGGTATAATGCCAGTAGGAATACCACGACCATTGTCAATGACAGAACATGAGCCGTCAAAATTGATCACGACTTCAATCTTTGTACAATATCCAGCAAGGGCCTCGTCAATCGAGTTGTCAACAACCTCAGTCACAAGGTGATGGAGACCATGTTCGTCCGTTGAGCCGATATACATACCCGGTCTTTTGCGTACAGGCTCAAGCCCCTCAAGCACCTGAATATCTGAGGCGTCATACTTTACAGATTTGCCGATTTCTTCTTCATTTAACATTTCGTCCATATCAAAAGTTCTCCTATTAATTAGCAACAAAAAAGATAATAAATTCTCACTTTTAAAAACTTAAAAAACTATTATCTACTATATTATATATACATATATATATTATATATAATATATAGAAAAAAGGCAAGTACTTTTCAAAAAAAGGAGTAATTTTTTTCAAAGTATTTGCCTTAATTTGTCGATATTTGATTGTGCAACTTAAGGATAAAAATCTAAAAAAATTTTGATCTTAAAATAATTCTTTACAAATAAAATCAAAAATGCTAAAATGACTTATAACAAAAGGACTTTAAAGCATGGAACAAGATGATTTTACAGGTTTAGAAGAAAAGAGTGGCACTTCTTATGAAAGTTTAGAAGTTGAAAATTTAGATGAAAATAAAATAAATGAAGAAAGCATAGTAAGCCAAAATGAAAACAAAAGTGAGTTCAACCAAAACGAAAAGAAAAAGTTAAAGATAAATAAGGCGGAAATCTTGCAATTTTTAAAGTTTTTGGCGTTTTCTCTTTCTGCGGGTGTAATTCAGCTTTTGTCTTTCGAACTTTTATATAATTGGACAAGTGCTCTGCCTTGGTGGCCATCATATTTAATAGGTATCATCCTTTCTGTTTTATGGAATTTTACATTTAATAGGAAGTTTACATTTAAGTCGGCAAGCAATGTCCCAATTTCAATGACGCTTGCACTTTGCTTCTATGTCATATTTATACCTGTTTCTGTCTTTGGTGGCGATGCACTTGAAACAAGCGGGTGGAATGGTACACTTGTAACTATTCTAATGATGGTGATCAACTTTATTCTCGAGTTTTTCTGGGACAAGTTTATAGTTTTCAATGATAAGATTGTTGCGTCTATTTTGAAGGTATTTAAGTTTAAAAAGATAACTTCCGTAGACCAGCAAAAACCAACAGAAAATAAAGAACAAGACAATCAAGCAAATGAAATTGACGAAAAAGGTGAGATTGTAGAAGGTGTAGAAGAAAAGTAGAAGAAACTAGAAGATTAAAAAAACTTGCCTTAAATTATTTTAAAAGCAAGTTTTTTGTTTGTATTTTTTAAATTTTATGGTTTTAATGCAAACTTAAGAAAGAAAAATGTCGATTTCTTATAATTACTCTATATTTCTGCTTAGTTTGAAGCTCGCCCTTATAGAAGAACTTGGCTTCACTTTTATTTTCGCCTTTTTCATCGGTATACACGATATCATAGAAACTATAGCCTAAAATATTAAGAAATGGATTGATATAAAATAGAGAATTTTTGACATAGACAAAGCCAATAAAGATTAAGATTAAAAGATATGTTATAAAACTGCTGACAAGTGTAAGATTAAGTTGTAAAGCAAAGAGTACAAAGAGTGAAAAATATCCTAAAAAATGTTTGTCAGTTATGTTTTCACATTGCAGGATTATCACAACTCCACTTTGATCATTTGAAAGGGTGGTGTTTAAAAGCAAGCCAAGACCGCCTATTGTTATTAAAAGAATAAGCGTAACAAGATAGATGATTGATAGGACATTTAATGGAATATTGCCACACAAAAGTTCTATGATAAGTTTAATGAGGATAAGTGCCTGCATAGGAACAAAAGCACTTATATACAAAAGAACATCTTTAATTTTATTTATAATAATATCTTGATAAGCTGTCATATAGATATTTTTATCAAATTTTAAAAAAATATTTAATTTGTTTTGTAATATTTTTGTTTTAGGTTAAAATATAACTATGATTTTGGCTTCAATCATTATATTAGCACTCGCTTGCCTTGTGATAGGGGTGTTGCAAGCGATAATCGGAAAGGAAAATAGTTGGCAAAGGTTTTTAGTGAAAGTGCTTGCATCTTTTGCACTTTTATTGTTTGCAATTGTAATAACAAACCTTACAGGCGTTATAAATGCCTATTCACTTTTAATAGTAGTTGCTTACGGCTTGTATGTTCTTATCAATCTAGTTGAATTTGCCTCTATTAACAGCCAAAAAGCAAAACAGATAATCTATTATATAAGTCAAATAATATTTACCTTACTTCTTTCATTCAGTGCTCTTGCACTTGCACCATTCAGTCCGTTTGCTCTAGTAGGTGGAGTGCTTCTCGGCGCAGGTATAGGACTTTTAATTTGGGCAATCAAGAAGTATGATGATGTGACTAAGATTGTTTTAAATACCATTTACTATACAGTGCTTGGACTATTCCTTGTTATGAGCGCAAGCGCGGTGACATTCTCATCTCATTTAATATGTGCTTTATCATTGCTTGCAGGATCAGTACTTGAAATAATTGTACGCCTTACTGACACTTTTGCAAAAGAGAGTAAGGCAAAGACTATTTCGCTCAATATACTACATATAGTGGCATATATTCTCATAATAGGTGGCATATATTTCTATGCGTGAAGCTCAAGTTGAGATTTTTTGATTAAAATTCAAGTCCATTAAAAAAATAAATTTATAAAAAATTTATAAAAAACTATTGACAAAGTATAAAAATAGGCATATACTATTATAGCAAGCAAAGAAAACTTGCTAAAGTATGTCGCGGGATAGAGCAGTCCGGAAGCTCGTCGGGCTCATAACCCGAAGGTCGTTGGTTCAAATCCAACTCCCGCAACCAAGTTTATAGGTTAGGATAATATCCTAGCCTTTTTTAGTAACGACCGAAGGGATATATCGAAGCGAAGCGGAGATATAATCTCGTATTCGGTCGTTAGGTCAAAATAACTAAGTGAAAGATTATTGTTTAATGTGACCGAAGGGATATATCGAAGCAGAGCGAAGATATAATCTCGTATTCGGTCGTTGGTTCAAATCCAACTCCCTAGAGCCAAGTTATAGGTTAGGATAATATCTTAACCTTTTTTAGTAACGACCGAAGGGATATATCGAAGCAGAGCGAAGATATAATCTCGTATTCGGTCGTTGGTTCAAAAAATAACAAGTAGAAGATTATTGTTTAATGCGACCGAAGGGATATATCGAAGCAGAGCGAAGATATAATCTCGTATTCGGTCGTTGGTTCAAATCCAACTCCCGCAACCATTAAAAAAACGGATATAACAATTTTGCAACTTTTAAATATGGTGTTGATTTTGTTGTTATTCCGTTTGAGGCCAACTTTGTTGGTCTTTTTTTTGTTTAAATTTTCTGCTTTTACTAAATGTTTGATGATTTACATATAAAAAAATCCTTCAATGTAGAAGGATTTTTCTAGATGCTTTACTTTTCATCATCTTTTTTTTCATTTTCTTTTTTGCAATTGCCAAGAATGGCAGTTGATACTCCAAGTCCTGTCAACACAACGCCACTTAAAACTGCAACAAGATAACCGATTGTAGTTAGTGCACTTGCAAAAGGGTCACCATTAAAGTCTGCTGTTGACCAGTTGATACCTTGAAGTATACTTCCTACAAGAACCATTGCAAGTCCAACTGAAAGCAAAACGATAGTTGTTATAATAAATTTTTTCATAGTTGTTCCTCCCTAAACATAGAATATCAAATCTAGATAATAATTGTCAATTATAATTTAAAAATTTCCAAAGTTTTATATATTTTTTTTAAAATCAAAAAATATACGATGTAAAGGTTGAAATAGATTTGTATTATTTCTGAGAATTTTCCAATCCTCTCTTGTCATAGTTAAGAGGTGGGTCGATATCAAAAAATCACGATAAAACGCAAAAATTTACAGAATAAAAAAGATAGTTGTTTTTTATACTAAGCATAGACAACTATCTTTTTTTGAGAAATTAATCATTATTATTTTTAGCAAGCAAGTCAAGTTGATATTGACTTCGTTTGAAGAAATCTTCTTTTTCTTTTAGAAATTTTAAATTTCTTGATTTTGTTTTGTCAAGTACTTTATAAAAATCATCAAATATATATTGCCAATCGAAACAAAGATTTTTGTCAAGTCCTATGTAATCGGCGACATTTTCAGTGCCTACAGGTGCTATAGGATGAAGCAGGGCGTTTGCAGTAAAAATCATTTGCATAGTATTTACAGTAAGTTTTGCAAGGCTTTCTTCGGTCACTGCGTTTGCGATTTCTTTTACCCAGTACTTATTTATATTTCGAATAAATACATCAATTGTGCCATACGCTTGATGGAATTTTTTATCTTGCATAAATCTTTCATAGTCAAGAATTGCTTTTTTGCAAATTTCTCTTATATCATCATTTACAACGCCATCAGGAATTACACCATCAAAGTGCTTTTGCGTCGAATAGAAGATGGTACGCAAAATTCTATTGTAAACATTGGTCAATAGATTGCCCTCGCTTGTCATCGGATCGATTTCATTTTTATCTGCGTCTGGATCGAATGCTTGAGGATTTAAGGATACATTATTGCTTCCAAGATTCATTGCAAGGAAATGAATTCGCACTTGCTCAGGGGTATAGTATTTTAAGAACTCTTCTGCCATAGGTGGCTTGATTTGTCCTGACGAACTTGCCTTTTTATCCATATATAAGATGGATTTAATAGGATTGATTTTTGTAATTCGTAGATTGTCACCATCTGGATGGAGAATAGGGTTTTCGCCTTGAGTATAAAGCCACATTGCCTGCTGTGCTGGACCATAGAAATAGATGTTATCTTCGCCTAAGAATTGATACACTTGTCCATCATCACTGCACCAATATTTTTTCCATTCATTTTCATCTTTGCCGATTTGTTCAAGATATGCTTTGCTGAAGGAAATTGGCGCCCAAAGACTTTCTGGCCAAACGTAGAAAGTTTGATTTTTAAGTCCATACATATCAGGACAAGGTGCGCCCCATGCGATATCTCCAGTAAGTCTAAATGGAGTAAGAGTCTTGCCTGTACGATATCTTATATTGTTTTGTGCTAAAATTTCGCAGGCTTTCTCACGCATTTCAAGCTTATCAAACACTATAGTCATACTTGGTGCTTTTTCGTTTGTCGCAAGTTTTTCAAAAGCAGGCAGGGAGTCTTTTATAGCGTCGAATTTATCAAAATATTCGCGTTTGATATATATTTCTGGTTTTTTAAAGAACTCTCTTATTTCTTTTACCATAAACTTGCAGGTGTCTGATTGTCTATCAATTGAATTTATCCATTCATTTAAGATTTCAGTACATTTTTCTAGGTCAAAGTATAGATTTTCAATCTTAACAAGCTTTGGCTTTTCACCACTCAAGGTGCTTACTGGATCTATTAAATCTTGTGGAAGATATTGATGCCCTAAATCACATTCATCAGCATATCCCTTTTCACTTTGGCAGTTTTCAATAGGACATTTGCCTACAACCTGTCTGCCGTTTAATAGGCATCCATGCTTTTCATCATAAAATTGCCATGAAGAATGAACAGAAAGCATATTCGCCTTTGCAAGTTTTTCTACAAACCATTTTCCAACTTCGTTATGAATTTGTCCGCTTCTGCCAAGAGCACTTGCTCCGTAAAGATTGAAACTGATATTGAATTTATCAAAAATTTGCTTTTGCAGGACATGGTTATGCTCTACATACTGGGATATATTTTCAAAAGGGCAATTTCCTTCCTCTTGAAATTTTCTAAAAGATTCAACAGCAGGTGAGCCATAGCAGTCCGTACCCGAAACATATATCACATTATCTTTGCCAATTCGATCACGCAAAAATCTGGCATAGATGTCCGCTCTTATAGTCATTCCTAAATGTCCTATATGCAGAAGTTTGTTGCCGTAAGGCATACCTGAAGTTACCACTGCTTTTTTCGGAAAACTTGGTCTTGGTCTTGTAAAATTCTCGTTCATAATTCGCTCCTTATGCGTGTGATTATATCATATCTTTAATTTATTTCAAATAATACAAAGGCTTTTGCTTTGATTTTTGTACATTTTGCTATTTTTTTGCTAAAACATTAATATTCATCTTTCAAAAACGCGAGTTTACTTTTTATTCTTGTCAGTGCATTGTCAATGCTTTTTTTGTTTAAGCCACTTGCTTTTGATATTTCATCGTAATTGTAACCCTTAAGGTATAGATAAAGAACTTTGTATTCCATATCACTTAAGGTTTTTTTGATAATGGTTGCAATTTCCTTCAAATGTTCTTTTGAGATGACCTTATCATCAGGTGATGGTAAAAGTGAAGGAATTATAATTTCAACTTCTCCGTCTTCATCGTCATCATCCACTTGTTCTGCAATAGGCAGGGCAGAGGATAGTGCTTTATTTTTATCTGAACTTGCAACTTTTATGGCACTTTGAATTTGATTTTTTATACAAATTGACGCAAAAGTTGTAAAAGATGCGTTTTTACTTGTATTAAAGTGCATAATTGCTTTATACAAGCCGATCATACCTTCTTGAATGATATCTTCGATATCTCCACCTGTCAAAAAGTAACTTCTGGCGATTTTACTTGCAAGTGACTTATATTTTATAAGTAGGGTGTTGACAGCATTGCCATCGCCATTTTGTGCAAGTTCTATAAGTTTTTCATCGTTCATTTAAGGCTCCTTTGTCTTAAAATTTCAAATAGAAAAACACCGCAAGCAACCGATGCATTGAGAGAATTGACTGTTCCTTTCATCTCAAGTGATAAAACCTTGTCACATTTGTCTAAGATTGTCTTTCTTATACCATCTCCTTCAGAGCCGATAATGAGAGCAATACTTTGGTTACAAGAAGAGTTATATACATTTTCGCCACTTGCGTCAGTGCCATATATCCAAACATCATTGTCTTGCAATTTTTTTATAGCCTCTTTTAGATTTGTCACGCGTGATATAAGCATATTGCTGACAGCTCCTGCACTCGTTTTAATGACAGTTTCGTTGACTTGTACCTGCCTATCTTTTTGAATGATAATACCATGTACTCCAGCGCATTCGCAACTTCTAATGATTGCACCAAAATTGTGTGGATCTTGAATGCAGTCAAGTATTACTATAAAAGGGGCTTCATTTCTTGATTTCGCTTTACTTAAAATATCGTCTATGCTTGAATATTCAAAATCAACGCTCTCGGCAATATAGCCCTGATGATGAGAAGTCTGTGATTTTTTATCTAAGATATTTCTAGGCAGAAATTCGATTTTGATTTTATTTTGCCTAGCGAGAGAAATAATTTCATCCTTTCTAGATGAAAAATTTTTATCAACTAAAATTTTATTGATAGTTTTTTGATTTTTAATGGCACTTACTACCGCATTTTTTCCTTCAATATACATAATTTTCCTTTTTCGACATTTTTCTTGCATATTTTATAGAATTTTTTAAAAAATAATGTAAGGATAAATATTTAATTCAATTTGTTTTAACAATCAATCTAAATTTTATTCTAAAGAACTATTTAAAAATTCAATCAGTCTATCTTGATCTTCCTTTAAGTATAGATATCCAATTAGTGCTTCATAGGCTGTAGCGAAAGAATAGTCAGCACTTGTAGAATTTTTGGCATGATGCTTTGGCTTTGCATTTCTTGCACGCCTTACAATCTCAAGCTCATCTTCATATAATCTATCTATAATTTTTTTTAAAGTATTTGCCTGGTTTTGTGCCTTGCATTTTGATGACGAAAAACTATTATAGCTTGCCATTTTAGCATCATCTTTCAAAAGGCTGTTCTCGCGTACAAAAAGGGTGTGGACACTATCTCCTAAAAATGCAAGTGGAAGAAGATTTGTCTTTAATAATTTTTCAAGTAACGATTTTTTATTCTCCATTTTTTTCCTTTTCTTTAACTTATTATTAAGGCTAATTTTCTTTTTATGGTTTTTGAAATTTATTTAAAATAATACAACTTAAATAAATGCCTAAACTTTAAAAATTTTACAACTTAGTTGTTAAATCTAAACAGCATTACATCGCCATCTTGTACGACATAATCTTTGCCTTCAATTCTTACCTTACCTTTTTCTTTTGCCTTCAAAAATGATCCAGCTTCAATCAGGTCACTGTATGATACGACTTCAGCCTTAATAAAGCCTTTCTCAAAGTCAGTGTGAATTTTGCCAGCGGCTTGCGGAGCCTTTGTCCCTTTTTTTATAGTCCAAGCGCGAACTTCCTTTTCGCCTGCCGTCAGGAATGACATAAGACCAAGCAAATCATAACTTGCACTTATAAGTTTTTCAAGACCACTCTCTTTTATACCAAGTTCTTCTTTAAACGCCTCACGCTCTTCCTTGTCAAGCCCGGCAAGTTCTTCCTCAATCTTAGCAGAAAGCACAATTGCCTTAGCGCCTTCTTTTTGAGCATAATCTTTTACTTTTCTCACCATGTCATTATCTTCTTTTCCGATGTCGTCTTCGCTTATATTTGCGACATATATTACAGGTTTTGCCGTGAGAAGTTGTAAATTTTTCATAATTTTGACTTCTTCTTCGCCTTCAATAGTCACACTTCTTGCAGGCAGGTTGTTTTCTAGGGCATTTTTAATTCTTTCGGTTAAGTTGACCGACTGAATTAAGCTCTTATCACCAGTTTTTACAAGTTTTGCATTTTTTTCGTAGATTTTGCTTACTTGTTCAAGATCGGCAAGTGCAAGTTCAAGGTTGATAATTTCAATATCTCGTATAGGATCAACCGAGCCATTGACATGGATAATTTTTTCATTTTGAAAGCATCTTACAACATGTACAATTGCATCTACTTCGCGGATATGACTCAAAAATTTGTTGCCGAGTCCTTCTCCTTTACTTGCTCCTGCAACAAGCCCTGCAATATCAACAAATTCAATACTTGCAGGGGTGATTTTTTGGGTGTTATAAAGCTTGCCAAGAGTTTCAAGGCGTGCATCTGGTACATCGACAATACCAACATTTGGTTCTATTGTACAAAAAGGGTAGTTAGCACTCTCTGCTCCTGCATTAGTGATAGCATTAAATAGTGTACTTTTGCCAACATTTGGCAATCCAACAACTCCGATTTTCATAAAATTTTTATCCTTTTTTAAGTAATTTTTTTTAATTTTTTAAATTCGACAAATTTTTCTTAATTTTTATAATTTTTTCTTTAAAACATAAAAAAATTGTAGATAAGAAATCTAGCATTATTATATCAAATATTATATATTTTTTAAATAGATTTTTAAAGATTTTTAAAATATTTTTTTTGAATTTTTAAATTTTAAAATATAAACAATAATTTTAATTAACAATTAATTTGATGCATTTAATATATGGTATTTTAAAAAAATAAAAAAACAAGAGTAGTTTTTATCACTACTCTCGTTTTCGAAAAATCTTCTAGTTGCGCATATCTTTAAATGGCATCTTCTGGATTGCTTTCACGTGTTTCTTCCTCTTCAGGCTTAGCGTCATGAGAAGCTTCTTCTCCTTCTTCGCCTTTTTCTCTCTTTTCTTCAGTTTCTTTTGCTCGTTTATCGGCTTCTTCGCGTTCTCTTTCTTCTTTAGCTCTTTCTTCTTCGCGTTTTTGCGTTTTTTCCTTTTCATCTTTAAGTTTTTCTTTTGTAGCATTTTTAAAGTTGAAAAGTTTTGCAAGGAAACTGTTCTTATCTTTACGTTCGAGTTTATCTGTATTATCTTCTTTTTCTTGTTCTTTGATTTTTTTGCTTTGTTTTTTAATCTTTTGTTCTTTTATCTGTTTTTGTTTGTTTATATTTTCCTGTTGGGCTTGATTGAATTGAGCAAGATCTTGTAAAGCCTTTTTCATCTTCTTTTCAGAAATTTTAGCATTTTTATCTTCTTTTAAAGATTTTGCAATCTTTTCCAATTCTTTGAAACTTAGTCCTAAAGATTGATATCTATCAATTTCTGCTTGAGTCATGTTTTCTAAATCTGCTATACCTTGTATGTGAGAGTTGTTTGTGGCAAATTCTTGTATATTTCCGATTGCAACTGCTTCCATAAACTGCTTTGCCATACTAGGTGTTACTGCAAGATTTTGGAATACTTTTGTAATTTGTTCAAGTCTGCCTGAGTAAGCTTCAGCATGCTGTTCATAAACATCAAGATCAAGTTTAGCTTGCTCAAAGCGAGCATCTCTTTCAGTTGTTGAATTGAGAATTTTGTTTTGATTTTCAATATTGAACGCAAGTGCATTTTTCTCTAATCTAAATGATGTCAAATTATTTTCAATATCTTTTGCAATTTTAGCATCATCTAGTTTGATTTCAGTTCCATCTTTTTTATGTTTTTCAATGGCACTTAAAATCCTATCAATTTTGATGCCATATTTTGCACATTCTTTAACGTCAAGTTTTTTAAATGCTTCAAGATTACCAGTAGTAGTAAGCTCATTTATTGCATCATTATATTTTTCTTCAAGTTCTCTTAGTTTTGCAAGGCTGTTTTTCAAATTTATATACCTACGCTGTGCTGAATTGAACATTTTGTAAGGTGTTTTGGTGTTAAGAAATTTAGCGTTGATGACCGAATCGACTTGATCACTACTTAAACCACATTTTTTCAATAAATCTTTCAAACCTTTCTCTAGATCTGGATTTGTAAAGGCGCTTACTATGTCGTCCATATCAGCAAGACCTGATTCAATAATAACTTGCATCATATTTTCAGCAGAAGGTTGCTTAGGATCAAAAAATGCTTTTCTTTGCGTCCTATATTCATCATTCACAAAATTTTCGTCATGATTTTGAACTCGAGATTTAAGTTTATATTGTGATTGCATATCAATTGCATCAAATACGCTTTGTGCAAAATTTGAAAGTTTGTCAAAGTCCACTATTCCATTTTCATCTTTTAAAGTATCTACAATCTCGTCAAATGTTTGGCCGTTTATTGAGTTTGTGTCTCCGATCAAGGTAGACAATGTTTGTTTTACTATTTCTCCTGCGCTAACAGTTTTACCATCTTTTGTATACTCATCTAGTAGAGAATTATATTGGTCTCTAAATTTATCAATATTAATATTTTTATCTACAAAGAAACCAAAAACTTCATCAACATGCTCATATTTTTCTATAGTAGAATACATTTTATGTCTTGAAGCCATCATATCAATTTTATTTTTATGTCTTCCGCGATCTTTTAGTGATTTTATGGTGGAAGTTTGTTCAACTAAATCATGTGAGTACTCATATATTACAGATCTTATAATTTTTCTTGCATTATTTATAGTTTGTTGAATTTGAGGCATTAATTCATTATCATTTTTTAATTCATCTCTATTTTTTATAAGATAGTCATATTTTGCTTTTAAAGTATCTAGTCCATAACTAATATTTATCAATTTAACTTTTAAATCATCGTTAAGACTTGTTAAAAAAGGTGCATCTAATATCATTTTATTGAAATAATCTATATCAGTTGTACTTGGATAAGTATTAAGTTGTTTTAATTGATCAATTATGGTGTCAAAAGGGATCTTATCAACTTTTGAAATATAAGCCTGTTCAAACTGGTTATTCAGTGCTAAAAAGTCAAGAGCATTTTTAACATCAGTCACATTGTTGCTATATTCTTGATCATTTACAACAATTACATCTTTTCCATCTATAATTTTTGAATAAATATTAAAAGTTGATTTAATTGACTTTATATCCATTTTGACAATATCATCAATAGAATATTCTTTATCATCAACTTTAATCTTGTCGTTAGTCTGCGATGCTATGTTTGTAAGCATAGATACAATGTCTGCCTTTGCAAGATTTAACGCAATATTTTCTAAAGAATGTTCTTTATTTTTATCGCTTTTATCATAAGCTGATGGAAGCAATGTTGATGAAATGTCATATTGATAAATTTCTAGAATTTTGTCTGCATACTTATCATCAATAAAATTAAAGATTTGATTTTTAATTTTAGAAGTTTCTTCAACATTTAACAAGTCATCTAAAATTAAATTTCCACTTTCGCGAATTTTATCGAATGCATCATAGGTCTTAGGACCCAAAACCGTTTTAGAAGGAGTGACATAATTAGTTTGTCTCAAATCTTTGAAAAAACTTGTAATTTCATCGTCAGCATAGTAATTTTGAGTGTAAGTATAGAGATAATCTAAAGTTGCCTCTTGTGCTTGCAGTTTGGTTGCATAATTTGAGTTATCTTCTTGAATACTCTCAATATACTTAGGTAGCATTTCAACAATTGCAATTCTTTCTACATTGTCTTTTGCAATTTCTTTTATTTCATTTACCTCATTCTCAAGTTGCTGTGATGCATTAGCAAAATATTGAGCATGAATTTCTCTTTCTTCTTCGGGTACTAAATTTAGTAATTCTTGATTTTCCTGGGTATTTAACTTGTTGTTAATTGCTCGTGATCTTATGATGGCAGTTGCATGTCTTTCGTCAAGTTTTGCTCGTCGTTGAGCATTTGATCGACTATTATTGTAGATTTTATCAAGCATTTTATTGTCCATGCCAGCAATTTCTTTTCTTTGAGATTGTAAAAGTGTGTTTTCTGATTCCTGAGCACTATTATATTTCTCTGCTGTATCTACAAATTCAGCTAGCAGTTGAGGTTTAGCAAAAAGTCCCTCAATTGTGTCGGAAACTTTTTTTCGGTCATCTTGACTCATATCGGTTATATAGAATTGTTGTTTAAAACTTTCTATTGCCTGTTGTTTTAATTCTTTATTTGTTGGAAGAGTTTCTTTATTCTTTCCCAAGCCTCTTGTTCTTATAGCTTCATCTTCTGGCATCAGGTTAATTCTTTTTAGTTCCGCGATCAGAGCTTGTCTATATTGTAGATTTTCTTTGTCAAGATAATCTATGTTAGAAACAATAACATTACCATTTTCATCTTTTGGATGAGAAATAGGAGCAAAGGTGTTTACTTGTTCAATAAAATCAGGTAGTGGATGATATCTATCGCCAGCATTATCTGCAAATTGCATTACATCTTGTGCCAATCCTTGATTTTCTATTTCAAGAGAATCAAGTTTCTCTTCGCCATCAATAAATTTAGATGCAGACTTTTCCATCTCTTTCTCTAAATCTTTCTCTTCTTCTTCTAATTTTTCATATTTAGTGATGGTTTTTTCTGCTATATTATATGGTTTAAATTCCAGCTTATCGGCAAGTACGCCAAGCCCAACACCACCTAAAGTTAGCCCAAGACCAACAAAAAGCACAACAGGACCAAGGAATGGAGCAAGAATACCTAAAAATAGTCCAATCATTCCCATTGACATACCAATCGCTTCGGCTTGATATTTATAGCTTGTTTCTTTGCCGACCGTTCTTCCAGGCTTAACTTTTGTTACTTTTTTATAATGTGGTTTATTTTCGGTTGATTGATCTTGCTTTTCGGTATTGTTAATTTCTTCAGCACCAGTAGGACCGGTTGGACCAGTAGGATCAGTAGGCTCAGTAGGATCGGTATGAATAATAGGATCAGTAGGCTCAGTAGGATCGGTATGAATAATAGGATCAGTAGACCCGGTAGGTCCAATAGGTCCAGTAGGATCAGTAGGTCCGGTAGGTCCAGTAGGTTCGGTAGGTCCCGTAGGTCCCGTAGGTCCCGTAGGCCCAGTAGGCCCAGTAGGACCGGTTGGCCCAGTAGGCCCAGTAGGACCGGTTGGTCCAGTAGGTCCAGTAGGTCCGGTTGGTCCAGTAGGTCCAGTAGGACCAATGTTTATTTCATCTTCATCTGCGACTATACTTTCTTGCTCATATTTTTTTTGAGTATAAGAAAATCGTGTATTAAGAGTTGCTGTCGGATTATTATGATATACATCATATTTTTGTCCATCAATATCTAGAGTTGAAATTTTTTCGAACACATTTCCTGCTTTATCACTAGCACCTGCTTGTGGTAAATTAATTTGTGTAAAATTATGGAAAAATTCTTTAAATTTGGGATTTTGGCAGTCAATTTCAGTTGTTTTTCCACCTTGTCTGAAGTTAATATCCAAAGATAGTTTTCCATTTTTATCTTGTGTGAAAAAATAATTTTTACACTCATTTAGTCCGCCATTTCCATATAGAAAAACTTGTTTTGTCTTTTCATCTTTGATAAACACATAATCAGTAATACTTGATCCTTGTTTATCTGGGTCTAATTGTGCGCGATAAAATGTAAAATCTCCAATTGTTGTTGGACTTTGCATATTCACATCTTTATTTTTAAAGCCTTGGCAGTATTCATAAATTATATAATGGGGGATTGAACGAACGCGATCTTGTTTTTCTTTTGCGGTAATTTCTGCAAAAGGCTTTTCTTGTTTTAGCATACTTGTTGCAAAATCTCTATGCATATTTACATCAAGATGCTTATCTTTCCCAAGAGAATAGGCGAATTTATGCTCTCCATAGTCCAATTTAACACCTGTTGAATTTGCCACAAGTGTATATTCTTTTCCGTCTTTAGATTTAACGGTCACTATAAATTCATTATTTTTTGATTCAACAGAAATAGCACTATCGTTGCTATCTATTTGAAGTTTTCTATCATCTATTATTGCCTTAAGGTGATCGTCATCAATTCCAAGTTCTTTGAACTGTTTTTCGAATTGAGATGCGACTGCCTCGCTAAAAGAAACGGAATAGACATTATCTTTATCAACATTAATAGTAAGGGTAGGCGAGGTTGCATTACTCTTTGAGCCGTCATTATTTGCTTCGTTGAGCTCGAAAAGATTTTGACTATCAAGATTCATTTGCACGTTTTGTACAAATTTGACCTCCTCATCTCCAAATCTAGTGCTGATTTTGTTTGATACTGTTACAGGATACTTACCTGTAAGACCATATTTTCTTGGCATTTTTTTTCTCCTCAAATTATAATCTATTTATTATATATTAACACTTACATTATTATTTGTCAAGTAACATCTATCTAAAATAAGGGTTTATCACAAAAAAAGGAGACAAAATAGGGGAATAAATTCCTATTCTCTCTCCTTAAGTTCCTCTTCAATTATTTTTGTTGATTGGACATAATTAAGTAGTGTGGTTTTAAGCATATTCACTTGTTCTGAATTTAAGGATAATGCTATTTGATTTGCATAAACTTCGTCCATTTCATTGTTCAGCAATTCAATTAAAGTATCGATGCTGGTAGACAGCAAATGTCGTTCGATTGTATCTATATATACAAGATTATCCTTATTATCGTTAATTATTTCTATTATTGATTTAGTTAATTGCAATACTTTATCACTAATAAGATTTTTTTGTTCAAATTCCCGTTCTTTGTTTTCCACAATATCATTTTTTTCAATGCAAGTTGTTATTTCCGATTTTATATTTTGTAGTTTTTCAATTAAATTTTTTAGATTTTGATTGTTGAGGTTTACCTCTGTTGATTTTATGTGTATTCTATTAGTTAATAAGATATTTTCATGCGGTATTTTGTTTATTTGTCTTTCATTATGTTTTTTTGCCATTATTATTTTTTTTAAAGCAGATTTATTAGATAAATATTGCATTGATTTTGTAATTTCATCATTATTTTTTAATATTTCATTGATTTTTTCATCATGATTGACAAAAATCGAGTAATCTATTTTGCCAAAATCAAGACATTTACATAAATCAGGAGGATTTCCTTTATATGCCTCACGCAAAATCAATCTCAAAATATTCACCGATTCAACTGGGAGTTCTTCGAACATACAATTAGATTTCAGAAGGTCCACAAATTTTTGTAATCCCTCAATAGAGGTAATATTTTCAGCAATAAATTTATTTAAATAATTATTTTTATTATTTTTATAGTTTATTGCCTGTCGAAGTGATTTCAAAACATTCAATTGTTCACTTGAAAATATTACTTTTTCTTCCTTTTCATCTTCATTTTTAAAAGTATAAACCCTTAAACTTGAATTTTTATCTTGGGCTTTTTCTATATAACCATAGATATCTTGTGGAATATTGTTTGCAATTTCTATTGCGCTTGAATATATTTCTAGTTGTGATGCTGACGCTGTATTATCCGAAAGTGTAGTGTCTAGATGGTTTATGTTGTTCAATACAACGTTGACCCTAACATGTTCAAAATTTTGAGCTATATTTTTAAGTCTAGCAGATATTTCATTATTGTTCGCCTCAAACCAATCATTTTTGCTGTTTATACATCTTACATTTATTTCATCATAATTTTTCTTTAAATTCTCGTTAATGAGATGTATATTTTTTAGTATTTGCATATTTTCATCTAATAAATTTTGTGATGTTTTCATCTCAGTCTTGGTTTCAAGTTTTTGTGATGCTATTTTGTTTGCCTGACGAGCAATGTCTGCTATTTTATCAAGTTTTTCTAGCTCGCGATTTTTATTTGCTAGAAGCATATTCTTTAGTTTATTTGGATCAAAATTTGCCTGTGCTATAATGAATTCAGTCGAGGTGCTTTTTTCTTTTATATTATAAACATCTTTATATTTAGTGAAATCTGTTATAAAACTCTCTATAGAAGACCCTGCATAAATTTGAGCATATGTTTTCAAGGTGTTTTCTAGATTTTGAAAGGTCTCTCTGCTATTTGCTTTATTGCCATCATCAATTTTTTTATAAATCTTTCCATAATTTGTTTTTAAAAAGGAAACAACCCTTGCAAAAACTTGAGCCCTTTCTGCAACAAATTGAAGGCGAGAAAGATTGTGTTTTTCAAATGTGGTAGTTATCAAAGCAAAATTCTTAGGGATTTTTTTATTTGTTTCATCAAAAAAATATTTTGGTGACATTTTAGCTCTTTTTTGCCCATTCTTTTGCAAACTATTGTTAATTACCAAAAGCATTTTTTTCAATTCTTTCTCATCAGCAATAGATGTAAAATGTCTGTAAAGATTTTCATTACTTACAAAATTGAGTATATCTTGAATTGTTGCATCAGCAAAGTATTTGTCAAACAATTGACTCTCAAGCTCTGTGGCATTGTCGAAATTGCCATTGGAAACAGAAAAATCTATGGATTTATAAGTTTTTTGATTTTTCAAAAATGCAATTTTCGTCTTCAATCTTTTTTGCAATTCTTTGCGATTGCTGTTTAATTTTGTTAAAAAACTCATTTTCATCCTCTTCTTTTTTTATTATATCATTTTTATCAATGCTCGTCAAGAGGAGTAAGATAAAATACTTTATGCGATTAATCATAATAAATTTAGTAAATAAACAACAAAAAGTTGCATAAATCGTGAAATGAATAGGTTGTGAAATTTAATAATCATTAAATCTATTTGACTTTTATTTAAAAATTGTTAAAATTATCATTGAGAGATATTATATTAGACTTGAAGGAGATAAGATGGGACTTTTTGGAAATGAAAACAAATCACAAGTAAAAAAACTAAGTAAGATTGCAGATAAGATTGTGGCATTAGAAGATAAATATAAAGAGTATTCCAATGAGCAATTGCGGGCTTGTACAGATGAATTCCGCGATAGATATAAAGCGGGGCAGTCGTTAAATGACCTTTTGCCAGAGGCCTATGCAGCAGTGCGAGAGGCGTCGACCAGAGTTTTAAATATGCGTCACTTCTATGTGCAACTTCTTGGCGGGATTGCACTTCATCAAGGCAGAATTGCCGAGATGGGCACAGGTGAAGGTAAGACACTTGTTGAAACACTGCCTGCATATCTCAATGCAATTGCAGGAAAGGGGGTGCATATAGTTACTGTCAACGAATACCTTGCAAAGCGTGACGCTGAATGGATGGGGAAGGTCTATAAATTTTTAGGCCTTACTGTTGGCGTGTCATTAAATGGTCAGGATGATAGTCAAAAGCGTCTTGCATATATGGCAGATATCACATATACAACGAATAACGAACTTGGCTTTGACTACCTTCGCGACAACATGGCTAGAAATAAAAACGAAAGGGTGCAACGAGGGCTCAACTTTGCCATTGTCGATGAGGTGGATAGTATTTTGATTGATGAGGCGAGAACTCCTCTCATCATCAGTGGTCGTGGCGGGAAAAGTTCTGAAGGTTATGTGAAGGCTCAGGAATTTGCAAAGTCACTGCGTAAAGATGACTATGAAATAGATATAAAGACAAAACAGATAAACTTGACCGATAAAGGTATCACTAAAGCAGAACGTTTCTACTCTATTGACAATCTTTCAGATATTGAAAATATTGAAATACTTCACTATATCAACAATGCACTGCGTGCAAACTTTATCATGCACAGGGATGAAAATTATATAGTAAAAGATGGCGAAGTTGTGATTGTAGACGAGTTTACAGGCAGACTTGCTGTTGGACGAAGATTTAGCTCTGGACTACATCAAGCAATTGAAGCAAAGGAAAAGGTGAATATTCAAGATGAAAACCAAACTTTTGCAACAATAACCTTCCAGAATTTCTTTAGACTCTACACAAAACTTTCTGGCATGACAGGTACTGCTAAGACAGAGGAGGGAGAATTTAGAACAATATACAATCTTGATGTTGTTTCTATTCCACCAAACCTTCCTAAAAAACGCGTTGATTATCCAGATATTATGTATATCACCGAGAAGGGGAAAATCTCGGCTATTATTGAAGAAATAAGAAAGTGCAAAGAAAGCGGACAGCCTGTGCTTGTTGGTACAATCAATATTGATAAATCTGAATTGATTTCAAGAGCGCTCAAACATTTAGGCATTAAGCACCAAGTGTTGAACGCTAAAAATAATGAAAAAGAAAGCGAGATTGTTGCTCAAGCGGGTAGAAAGGGCGCGATAACCATTGCTACCAACATGGCTGGTCGTGGTACTGACATATTGCTCGGCGGTAATCCTGAGTTTATGGCAACAAGCGAGATGCGTAAGAAAGGCTTTGCAGAGGAGGAGATTTCTTATGCAACAGCATTCAATACAATAGATGACGAAAAGTTGAATTTGGCGCGTCAAGAATACAGAAAACTATTTGAAGATTTTAAGAAAATTACAGACGCCGAAAAGGAAGAGGTTAAGGCACTCGGCGGACTTCATATTATAGGTACTGAAAGACATGAGTCAAGGCGTATTGATAATCAGCTTCGCGGACGAAGCGGAAGACAGGGTGACCCGGGGTCAAGTGTGTTCTATATCAGTCTTGATGATGACCTATTTAAGCGATTTGCAACAGATAAACTCAAGAAAATTTTGGCATTTTTCAAGATAGATGACACAACTCCTATTCAAATGAAAGCAGTTGCAAGGCAAGTTGAATCCTCTCAGCGTAGAATAGAACTTCAAAATTTCACCATAAGAAAGACAGTACTCCGCTTTGACGATGTAATGAATAAACAAAGAGAGATTATCTATGGCGAGCGAAATAAGGTTTTGGATGGCGAACCTGTCCATGACCAAATCATGAGAATGTTCCCACAGGTTATATCAAAAAGCGTTTACAAGATTATAAGTGACGAAAAACCATACTATGAATGGGATTTAAAGGCACTTAATAAAGAACTTGAAAATGGCTTGTTTGAAAAGGATAGCAACATTGTCACAGAAGAATTTGTTGAAGATTGTGATGTGGATGATGTGATTGACAAGGTTTTTGATATAGTCAAAGCACGCTATGAGCAAAGACAGGATGAGATGCAGGCTCTCGGCATTGACTTTGAAGCAGTTGAACGCAATGTTCTTCTTCGTATGGTAGATATCAACTGGATGAGTCAAATTGAAGATATGCAGATTATGAAAGATGAAATTCTGTCAAGACAGTTTGGCCAGCAAGATCCAGTCCTTGCATATAAGAAGGAAGGCTTTGATATGTTTGACAACATGATCGACAAAATCAAAGAAACAACCTGCAAAGTGCTTCTCAATGCAAAAATTCAGCAAACTCCACAGGTCGCTCAGCCACAGCCTGTAAAAATTCTCTTTACAGGTAAGGATCTGACGCCAGAAGAACGCGCTCAAAAGCAAAACAAGGCAAAATTGCAAATTCAAAAGACCATCTATAGTGATAAGCCAAAAGCAGGCAGAAACGATCCATGTCCTTGCGGAAGTGGCAAAAAATATAAAAACTGTTGCTGGGATAAAGACCATAACAGCTAATTATGAATAGTAAAGAATTCACAAATCAAAATACAGCGTAGAAGATATTTAAAGTGGCTTTAAGTTATACATCTTTTTGTTGAATATACTACTTTCCTATGCAAATTTACATTTTTTCTAGAAATTTAAATAAAAAACCATTTGCAAATAATAAAGTGTAATAAATTTTGTTTTTTTGACTAAATTAATAGTATCAAAATGTAATAAAAAACGCATTTTTGTTTTGAGTTCATCGATAATTGTGTTAAAATCTATCTTAAGGAGCGAGTTTTGCATGAAAAGTTTTGTCTATCCTGCTGTGTTTATGAAAGATAGTGAAGGAGTATATAGAGTTATATTTCCAGACCTTGAACTTACTACTGATGGTAATCTTGTCGAAGAAGCATACCTATATGCAAAAGAGTGTTTGACAATATATTTTACCTATTGTGAAAAACATGAACTTGACTATAACTTTCCTACTGATTTTGAACTTGTAAGGTCTACTCTGCGTAAAGACGAGTTTGCCATGCTTATTCAAGCGGACATAGAAGATTAAAATAAACGAATTTTCATTATCTTTTAATCAAGATAAAACTTTTTTAAATAATATTCTCATAACATTAAAGTAATAAATTAACTTTCAAGAATAAATTGAGAAATTTTAATTTAATTAGTTGACAATAAGATCAATATGTGATAATATACTACTAGCACTTCTTTAAGGGGGTGTTAGTTTTTTGTTAGGAGATGAAAAATGGCTACACCAAAACGCAAAAATATTATTCTTGCATGTACTGAATGTCAAGAAAGAAACTATGCATCAAGCAAGAATACCGCTTCAAATCCAGAGAGAATTGAAATTACAAAATTCTGCTCACGTTGCGGAAAGAGAACAGTTCATAAAGAAACTAAGTAATTATCGGGGGTTTTATGTCTAAAAACAAAAAGTCGAAAAAGTCTAAAAATTCAAATGTCAAAACTGTTGCATCTAGCGAACTTGAAAATGCACAAGCTTCTTTAAATGGTGAAGTGGTAACAAGCGATGTTACTATGCCTGTTTCGGAAGATAAAAATATAGTTCAGCCAAATGTTGAGCAGAACGAGCAAGCAGGTTTGCAAAACAGTTTAAAAAAAGGTAGCAAAGCCGAAGAAAAAGTTGAAAAGGCAAACAAAAAGGACGTTAAAGATAACAAGACTAAGAAAACAAACGATAAAAAGAAAGACAAAAAAGAAAAAGGCAAACTCAAAAGAAAGGCAAAGGAAACTTTTTCAGAACTTAAAAAAGTTTCATGGCCTAGTTTTGGAGAAGTTTGCAAGAAGACAGGCGTAGTACTTGTAGTAGTACTTGTTTTTGCAGTCGTAATTTTTGGAATTGACTATTGTTTAGGACTTCTTGTCAACTTGATTAGAGCCTAAAAGATAACGGGAGTAAATATGGAAGAAAAAGAAATCACGCAAAACTATCTTGAGCAAAGCAACGAAGACCAGATTGACGAAAATAAAGAAAATTTGGATAAAAACGAGGTTGAAACAGATCAAATTCAAGAAAACACAACGGAAACAGCACAAGAAGAAAGTCAAGTTGCAGACGCAGATAAAGAATTAAGCGAAGACGAGCAAAGTTATCGTGAATTTGTAGATTCACTGCCAGCAAAATGGTATGTTCTTCATACATTCTCTGGCTATGAAAATGTTGCAAAAGACAATCTTGAAACAGTAGTTGAAAAATTCAACCTTCAGGATAGAATTTTTGACATTGTAATTCCAATGGAAGATGTGGTAGAAGAGAAAAATGGCAAGAAGATACTGGTTCAAAGAAAGGCCATGCCTTGCTACATTCTAGTTAAAATGAAATATGCAGATGACCTTTGGCATAATGTAACTAGAACACGCGGTATTACAGGTTTTGTTGGACCTAAAGGTCGTCCACTTGCGCTTACAGAAGATGAGGTTGTAAAACTTAGACTTGAGAAAATCACTGTTGATGTTGATCTTCAAGAAGGTGACAGAGTTGAGATCGTCGAGGGTGCACTCGACGGAATGGTCGGACAGATCATTTCAATCAATCTTGAAACAGGTATTGCTTCTGTAAATGTCGAGATGTTTGGTCGAGAGACAAGTGTTGACCTAAATTTAAGTCAACTTCGCAAAATAAATGCATAAAATCCATTTGAAAAATATTAAACCATTAATTATGGTATA
This sequence comes from uncultured Clostridia bacterium, assembly GCA_944349615.1. GTDB lineage: Bacteria > Bacillota > Clostridia > Christensenellales > UBA1242 > Caccovivens. Next base: position 28,356 of record CALVNK010000002.1, on the reverse strand, counting down.
CCATGCTTTTATAAACATTTAAATTTTTATCTTGATATAGTTCGATTTAAAAATTGAGTTTATTAAAAGCATTGAATATACATGATAATTTGATCAAATGAACAAAAAAATTAATAAAATCGATAAAAATTGAGTGATTTTATTGATTATTGAAAGAATTTTGATTAAATTATCGCAAAAATCGTGGGAGAGTGGAACTGCAACCACTCAAAAAAACCACATATAAGGAGGGAAAAATGGCAGAGAAAAAAATTACTGCAGTTGTAAAATTACAACTCGAAGCAGGTAAAGCCACTCCGGGACCACCAGTAGGTTCTTCTCTTGGACCTCATGGTATCAATATCGCTGGCTTTACAAAGGAATTCAATGAGAAAACAGCATCTCAAGCAGGACTTGTTATACCTGTAGTTGTTACTATCTATGCAGATAGAAGTTTCTCATTTGTACTTAAGACTCCACCAGCAGCAGTCCTTATTAAAAAGGCAATAGGACTCGATAAGGGGTCAAGCGTACCAAACAAAACAAAAGTCGGAAAAATCACAAAAGAACAAATCAGACAAATTGCAGAGCAAAAAATGCCAGATCTCAACTGCACAAGCGTTGAATCAGCAATGAGTATGATTGCCGGTGCTGCAAGAAGCATGGGTGTGACTGTGGTTGATGAGTAAGGAGGAATGCTATGAAAGTAAGTAAGAAATATAGACAAGCATCCGAGCAAGTTAGACAAAAATCTTTCGATATTGTCGATGCAGTAGATGCACTCCTTGCATTGCCAAAAGCAAAATTTGATGAAACAGTTGAACTTCATGTTAGACTTGGCGTTGATGGAAAAAATGCTGACCAACAAGTAAGAGGTGTATGTATTCTTCCACATGGAACAGGTAAGGACTTAAGAGTTTTAGTTATCGCGAAAGGTGATAAAGCAGACGACGCAGTCAAAGCAGGTGCTGATTATGTCGGCGGTGAAGAGATTGTTGCAAAGATCCAAGGCGGATGGCTTGATTTTGATGTATGTATCACAACACCTGACATGATGGGTATCGTTGGACGCGTTGCTAGAGTACTCGGACCTAAAGGTCTTATGCCAAATCCAAAGAGCGGAACAGTTACTATGGATGTAGTTAAGGCAATCAAAGATGCTAAGGCTGGTAAAGTTGAATACAGACTTGACAAGACAAACAATATCCATGTAATACTTGGAAAAGTAAGTTTTGGAAAAGAAAAGCTTATCGACAACTACAACACAGTTATTGAAGCTCTTCAAAAAGCAAAGCCAGCAGCTGCAAAGGGACAATATTTCAAAAATATTACCATTGCTTCAACTATGGGACCTGGAATCAAAGTTCACACTGTTGTTTAATGATGATATTAATAAAAACAGGATTTTCAGATCCTGTTTTTTGTTTTATATTAATCTGCCATCATTTTCAGCCAAACTAATAGGTTTCTTATTTATTCGCCTTATTTTATATTTACTATTAGTCACTAAGCAGGATTGTGCCTTATTAGTAAAAGATCTCTTTGCTATTTCTGTAGATGATTTCATTTTTTCCTCTATTTTTTGTTCAGTTAAGCTCTTATCTTTTTCTACACTTTGATAAACTGTAAAAACTGCCTGTTCTAAGGTGTCTAATGGGATTGCCTTGCTTTCCTGCGCATATCTTTCTATAACTTCAGGTGTTTTAGGCTTAAATTTGTCACGTTTATTTTCAAACCCTTTATCAAAAACCCGGGTATCAAAAAAGATATTGTCGTATAAATAATCACTAAATTGTTGTTGATAAACTAGCCCGTTAAAATATTCAAGGTCTGATACAGGATACATAAAATATGCAAATCCTTTTCCATCAGGATAGTAGTCATTTTTGGCATCCCAACAGGTATCTTCCATGTAATGTCCTTTGATACCATATTTTTCGTCATTTATGTGTATTAAATTGTGAGAGTGGGCACCAGTATTTTTATATCCAAATAGTTGTTTTTTATAGAAATTACATCCTAAAATGTCACATTGTAAATTTGGATCATTCAATTTATCGACTATTGCCTTAACTAAAGTAGCATATCCAGCACAAACAATAGTTCCTTTATATGCTCCAACAATAGATCGACAAGCTTCCAGAGTGCCGTCATTATATTCAAAGTTTTTTGTTACATACATGTGTATATATGTCATTGCTTCATAAGGTGAATAGTTGTTTTGTTTAATATGATCGACGACTGAGTCAATATTTTTATTGGCATTAACAACATCATCTAGAGTCCAAGAAGAATATAGATCTATTTCCGAATAGATTAAATGATTTTCGAAGAATCTAATTTGATTTTGCATTCCTTTATTCAATAAATCGTTATTAAGTTCGATAATTTGATTTATTTGTTGATTAGAGTAAAGGTAGTCTATACTGTCATCGTTTTGTTGCTGTTTATCGTGTACATAGATAGAAATCTGTTCGCCCTTATCTAACAATGTTTCGCAAAATTCTTTTAGTAAAATTAAGTTTTCTTTATTTAGTTCTGATCTTTTTATTGTAATTCTAATGTTATTTAAGTAAGTATTTAATTCACTTTTCCATTGTTTTAAGTTACGAAGGTGATCCTCTTGGTATTCTTTGTGGATATTTCTGCTTTCCTCCTCGCTAAAATATTTCTGTTGACTTTTCCTCGAGAATTCTTTTTCCATTGTTTTTAAGTTCTTTTCATCTCCCTTTTGAAAGGCCATTACAAGATAAATATTATATAGTTTGTTAGTATAATAAGATCTGCACATTTGGCTTTTTTCGTCATCAGAAAGTTCACTATATTTTTTTAATGCATAAGGTGGCACATTTTTCGTGTCATTCATATCTTTTTGGAGTTCTTCACTTTTTGCATCATAAAGTTTACTTTTATATTGATCAAAATCTGCTATAGTTTTAAACTTTTTTATTTCACTAAATTCTAAAAACATCTTTCATCTCCATTTTTATTATATAAAAACAACGAAAAATTGTCAATAGAAAAAAAAGGATTATTATCCATTATAAAAATGATATTTTGTTAATTGTACCTATAATATAATTTGGTTAAGATCAAGTTTCGCTATTGATTTTTGATGCTTTTTAGTTATTTAAAAAAGAGATAAATTTTTGAAATTTATCTCTTTTTTGACTTTACTTAACTTTTTGGCGTTTTCTTAGTCTGATTGTAATTATCACAATAACTATTGCTGCGATGACTCCGAGTACGATTGCAATTATAGCAAATGCGTTTAATGGTGCGGTTTTTTGTACTTTATATGAGTAAAGCAAGTATCCGCTCATTGAATAGACTTGCACATAATATGTTCCTGTTTCGGAAATTGTGATTGTATAGCCTACTGAAAGTGTAGGCAGAGTAGATTGTGATATTTCAACTCTTTGCGAGCCAACCTGTATGTAACAATCTCCCATTGCGTCATAGAGATTTTGAGTATTGAAGGAAATAGTTATATTTGAAGTTGTGCTTTCGCCTTCAGCCACCGAAATTGATAGTGGAGGAGTTGCGGTATTAATCCAGAATGCGAAAGAGAATTCTTCGCCGATTAAGTTAGTAAATTGCGATTGGTTGGTATTAACGGTAATTTCATATCGACCGCTTCCTGTCTTTTTATCAAGGTAGTTTACATTCAGTTCTGTCAAATATGTTCTGCCATCGATAACAACTGTCGAGAAATTTGAAATTTCAGCAAGTTCGTCAGTAATATCTATACCATTTTTCAATATCCTTGAGATGTAATAGTTTTGATACTCGGTATATTCGAATGCATATCTAGATTCGTTTGGATTGAGAATGGTAAAGTTATAAACTTCTTCTCTAATTTGAGGTAAGGTTTCTTGACTTCCATCAGAACTTGTTGTCCTTGAAGTTGCGGTGAATTTAACCGAATAATAACCTGGTTCCGAGAATGTATATGTATAATTTCTGCTTGTATAATTTGTATAATCATATCCATTTCGTTGTACGCTTATTACAGGATATCCGCCTGCTTGATAATAAGTTGAAAGGTTGTAAAGCGAAATTGTTACAGCATTATTATAAATAGCATTTTGAATTTTCTCAGTCACAACTGTTTCTTCTACTGTTTCACTGCCGTCTGTTGTCGTTTCTGTATGCGATACAGTGAATGGTATTGAGTTTAGTAAAATAATATCCAAATATTCGCCATTTCTAAATAGTTGTACATTGGCAGGGGTACATGAGTCATAGAGTTTTATTCTATAAGAGCCTGCTCTTTCAAGATATATGTAAGAAGTATCACCACTACTATAAACAGTAGGATATATTTCTACATATTCACCATTAAAGTATTTTAATACTTCAATATTGATTCTATTTGCATCAATTCCGTTTATAGATGAGTAATTAATTCTCATTTGACTGCTTTGAGCAGAATTATCTACGACAACTGTAACAGATGAACTTGATTTCATTGAGCCTGTTGTGCCATAGGGAGTTTCATAGGTGAGTAGGCTTACAAAGTCGCTACTTTCTCGTATATAGATGATTGCAAAGTCGCCCTGAGAGATGATTTGTCCGTCATCATTTTCAGCAGTGTAGTGGAAAACATCAACAAATGCTTCGTTTTCTTCAGGAATGCAAGGTTTCAATTCGCAATCTACATTCAGTTCGGGATTTAAAATGATACGAAGTCTTGAAACAATAGTTGTACCATCATCTTCACCTTCATAGACAATCAAATCGTCATGATTAATTTCATTATGATTTAATCTAACAAGATAGGTTGAACCATACTCTTTTCCGTTTGCATCCACATATCTTATATCGCTCTTTTCGACATTTAAACCATCGAGTGTTATATAGTAGAATGAAGATTCAGTATCAAGTATTTCAACTCTATAGATTTTGGATAGGTTAGTAAAGATATTTTCATCATCATATTTAGCAAAGATGATATAATTCCCTGTACCTGAAATTCTTACGCCACTTGTTGCAGATGATGAAGAGTTTATGCTTTCCCAGGTCTGTCCATTATCACGCGATAGATATAAACTATATTTATATTCAAGTCGATAATTATATTGTCCGATATAATTGAGTGATTGACCATCTCTAAAGAACATAGTTACATCTTGTGAGTAGGTTGTGATTGAATATCCTGTTGTAGTATATGGTCTACCTTCAAAATATACTGTTTCATTAGTTGTTTGAGCATAATTTGTAATTGGCTTTCCGTCTTTATCTTGGAATACTATTCCGCCAGATGAAACTTCAGTTAAACTTGTCGCAAAGTATGGAAGTTTATAATAGAGCCTAACATGGATTGTTCTAATCCATTCTCCTCTCTCAATATCTGAAATTTCAACCTTGAAATAATTGTCCCAGTTGGTCGAAGTAGAAGGTGAGAATGTATAAGAATATATATTGTTTCCTTGACTTTGAGGCGGTGGAAGAGTGTTAGTGATATCTGTTCCATCTCCATTCATAATTTTGACACTGTAAAGTAAATTGTTATATTGAAACATAATGCTTTGGTCTGAAAGATATGTAGTATCGCCATTGCTCTCGGTGTAAGTATAGACAGTTGATGTGCCAACGATTTCGTTGAATGATATTTCATTCGCAAGTTGGATGATAACTGTCTTATTGCCAAAGTTATCAACAATCTCATATCTTATTTTAGATGATGAGTTTGCGCCAAGGTTTACTCTAATTTGCAAGATCGTTCCAGAAGAAAGGGTAGTGAATGATATATACGATGATGCACTTTCATAACGATTATCAGCAGTCCATGTGCCATAAGGATCTTGATTTGCTATGTAGATTGTATTCCAATCGTTAGGGTTAGAACCAGTCGTAGTAAATTGCAAGATTGTAATCTTTGTAGGGAATACATAAGCTGTTTCAGTTGAAGCATATTGAGCTTGAGTTGGTACATTTATATTAAGTATTGCTGATGTGTGATTTGGATCTTCAATCTTTTGTGCAGATATAGAAGCATCCATTATGGTAAGGTAAACGGTATTAAATACACCATCTGCTCTATTTACAAACATGAGTTGATGCTTGTTAGATGACGACTGAACGCTTTGCATGATTTCATTAATTGATGTTTCAGTAAGTGATACACCACTTCCAGAGAAAGTTATTCTCCAAATACGATTTTCTTCAAGCCAAGGAGATTTCATATATTTTACAAGTGAAGATCCGCTTTGTCTAACATAGATCATAGCCCAAGGATCAGACATGTAATTGTAATTTGTTATTTCAAAGCCAGAATTTGAATATATATTCATTCCGTTTGTAATTTCACTTGAATCAATAGAAATGTTTTCAGTATTATTGTTATTGATATAAGAGATTGCATTGGAGTCTACATTTGGATCGGTCTCAACATCTCCTTGTATTAGGTAAACAACATATACCGTCATATTTCCCGCATAGTCTCTTTCCACGATTTCATAATAACCTGAATACAAGTTACTAGCTCCATTTACGGTAATCTCTTTATAAGTACTTTGAGAGAATGATGATTTATCTACTTGCGTGTACGAGTCAATTGAAGGAATGGTCTTATAGTAGATATATTGCGTTCCGTAACGATTTGTACTTGCATTAATAAGAGTGCTTGCGAGTGTTGAATTAAAGAATGACATATCCACATTGTATGAGAAATATCTAAAGTCGCCTGTTGCTATTGAGTATGAATAACTCATAGTCGATAGTTGGTCAGTAGATGCTACTGTCTGCTCGGTATTATCCTGATTTGCATATCTTCTCATGTAGACTTGTTGATAGTTTAATGTAAATGCTTGATCAGTAGCAGTTTCAGTCTTACTCATTAAAGATTGAATGTTCTCAAGTGGTGCTGATCTATCAAAGTAAATTCGTTTTGTTGTAGATCGATAGTAACTTTGGTCACCTTCAAATCTTAACGTTATGTCAACATAGGAATTTGCATTTGCAAGAAGATATGAGGTGTCAATCGTAAAGTACTGGATAGTGCCTTCAGTAACAACATTTGCAGAATATGTTCTTAAAGGTGATGAGTTGATTGTTATATTTTTAGTGTCAATTCTTGCTTGATAATTGCTTGTAGGCACTTCCCATTGAACGCGAAGCTCGTCAGTATTTGTATAATATACTGTGCTGTCGCCAGCAGGTGAGAGTTGATATCCATCCTTTGTGATAAGATCAAATTCAGGTGATTGAGTTAAAATTTCGAAAGCAAATTTATAAAGCTGATAGAAGCCATCTGTTTCACCCAAGTTTCGTGCTTGATATAGAACAACTGTATATATTCCTGCAAGGTAGAAATAATTTACAGGTGTGCTATTTGAACTTACGTTGAATGAACTATCTGTTTCATAAAGAGTAAGATATCCATTACTATTATCAGAAGATGAAGCATAATATCTTTTCACTGCATCGCCATTTTCATCGGTTATCACATCGCCATTTTCATCGGTTGCCACCGCCGTGATGTTGGCAACGATTTCATATTCTTTGATTGAGATGTTGCTGTTTAAATAGTTTTCTGCTTGCGCCTGCGAATCAAAAGTTTGAATGACAACTCCTTCACTTATAACATTCCATCTGCCTGCCTCGTCTTTTTCGACGCGTGAATTGCCGTGGTAAGAAAGGGTTTGATTTTCTTCTACTCCATAATATTTTCTATTTGTGTCAGTTTCTTTTTCATATGTAGTAGTTGTGTATTTATATTTTGGAATATAGAGTGTCATCGGAAGTTTATTTCCTTCGACTGCAACCGCAACATTTGCTTTTTCAGAGGTGAATGAACCTTGAGTATAGAAGGATCCGTTTGAAAGTCCATCTTCGTTATATGAAGGGAATGATACCTCTAGAGAAGAATATCCATCATTTGAATACATACTCAAAATGATATCACCGCCGACCAAACTTTCAAGAGATGAAGCTGATCCTTCTTTGTTGCTTACTCCCTCAAGTCTAGTTATAATTCCATTAGTATCAACAGTGAAAGTGATTGTTCGTCTAAAATAGTCATAATTATCAACCGTTGAATTTGCTTTATAATCTCGAACGATTACATATCTACCAGCAGAAGGTCTATCATTATCGCCGAATGCGATTTCTGCATCCTCTTCTTGACCTGGCTGATATACTGTTTCATCGCTTGCTTTGAATATAACTCTAGTTTCAGTAGGTGTTTTTGAATTTGAAATTGTATAGTACCAATAAGTTTTACCATCTATAGTCTCAGATTTTTTAACAAATTCATAATAGTACATTGTTATTGAGTCAACTTCAGAACCATTTTCAGCAACTGGTACGAAATTTACTCTTAAAGCATTGTTTGCATTGATAGGTGAGTGGTATGAGAATTTGTAGGATAAATTTTCATCTAATTGATATTCATTTTCTTTAATATGTGAATATGATATTGAATCATCTTCATTAGTTTTTGTATAAAGATTTCCAGTATGAGCAAAGCTTGAGACATTTAATGTATTAGGCTTTCCCGTATTACTATCAATATAGTTAACGGTCACCTTTGATGCATCTGCTGATACATTGAAAGAGATATAAGAAGATGGATAGGTTGTATAGTCGACTGTAGGGTTGCCTGTTGTTTTTGTATTTGCACTATCTCTTATTGCAATTCTATATGTAGCATCGATTGATTTGCCTTCTTCATCTATAAATTGTACGCTTAAAGTGCTGACATTTTGAGGAGAAAAAGTGTCTGCATCCCAATTTTTAATATAGGCTGTAGAATTTATATCAATTACGAGATAATATCCGTCATAGTCATCTATACCTGTAGTTAGAGAACCATCTATTTCTTCTGTCACAGCTTGCGCTGGTACATCGTTTACATTTATTATCTTTTGATTGTCGAAATTAAAGAACTCTTGCAATTTTGCAGTCAAATTTTGTTGTGCTTGTGCAGGTCCAATAGTATATTCATAAGGCTCGTAGTTTTTAAGATTAGACGTTGTCAAATTGTCAAGATAGATTGCTTTGTGTTTTGCCCATTCAATCGTGATTTGTGTGCTAATCTGTCCAGTAATAGGGTCTGCTTCTGGAATTGAAATGCTAGTGTTGTTGACCATTAAAGCAAGGCGAGTAAAGTCTAATGATACAGTTCTTTGAACAAATACAGGTTCGCTATTGTCGATCATGTAGATTTCAAAACTAGAATTTCCTGCTTGATCATATACTTCGAGTATATATATTCCCGCTTCTGATTTTACATAACTAGAAGTCACGAATGATGAGTATGATCTTGAGTTTGGATACTCAATCCAGCTCTGACTTGCACCCTCTTCAATATCTAGCTTGTAGGAAACAGGAAGGGTAGCTTGAACTTGAGCGCTTGGATTAGAACTGTTGTAATTAAGCCAGAAATCTAAGAGTGAAGAAATAGTAGTTATTGAAGATTGTGATGAGTAATAGTTGATTGTTTTAAGTGGAATGTATTTAACATAGCCATAGGTTGTCGCTCCACTTGCCTTTTCTGCCCAAGACATAGTTATCGACTGATTTGTGATGTATGAAGAGAGATTGTCGAGAATTCGATAACTGTTGCCAGAAGAAAACTCAACATTTGTAGCCCGAAGTTCACTTATAGGACTTGTATCGATGGTGAATGTTCTTGTGCTAGGCTTATCAGTATTTGCAGAATAAATTTTTATTGTAAACTCTGCATTTGCAAAAGATGCGTTTTTGGGGATATAAATTCCATATTTGCCATTTACGACATCATTCACATTTTTAAATTTTTCATAATAAATGCCATAACTTTGAAGATCTAGAATATTCTCATCTTGGAAGAAGTAAACATTAGAGCCTGCATTATAGTTTTGTGCTGATAATGTTATTTCAACTTCAGCGTCATAGATGTTATTCATAGAGTCGTCAAGTATATATACGCCCTTGTTAGTGTATCCAGATGTGTAGATTTGTTCAAAATTTTCGTCATCAACAACTGTAACGCTAGGCATTGTGTTTGTCACAGTAAAGAAGAAGATTTGATAGTGGTAGTATGAACCTTGCAGTGTACCGCTTGTTGACATATAATAGTCATAGGTATATTGAATTACATATAGATATGTGCCTGCAGAATTTTGATTGAAGCCTTCAAAATCGCTTGAACTGTCTACCTCCCAACGACTATCAGTTGTATCATAAGACAATTTAAAAATTGTGCTCGATGCATTCGTGTCTGTTACATAATTGGTAGCGTTTGTCAAGAATTTAATAGGAGTTTGATTTGTAGAAACAGGGGAAAGTGTGCTGCCAGCTTGATTTATTCTATTAAGTGCATAGTCTTTTATATCATCAACATCATAAGCCGTGCTTGACGCTGTACTTTCTATCTTTGAAGTACTGCTACCATGTTCAGCGATATATGTATTTACTTCACCTGTGATATCTGCGCTATCTGAGAATGTACCATTTTCAAAGTTGTAGGTTTTAAGTTCCACCGAAGCAGGTTGGTTTGTAGCAGGGTCGAGATTTGAATAATCTGAGAAAACTGCTTGATAGCCATAAATATAAATTCTTTGGCGTTTGCTGTTAATCGCACTATCTCCGCTAAGTTCGGTGAAAGGTAGTTCGTATATTTGTTCGCCGTTTAGTCCTTGAGTCTTGTATAGATATTGAATGGAGATATCGTAACTGCCAAGGTCTGTAAAGAAGATATATCCAGTCTTGCTTTGGTCTTCATCATTTATATCAACATCAGTAAACACAAAGTAGTCGTCTTCTGAAATAACAGCATTATTTTCATCATACTGAACAAATTCGCCATTTGTGTAAACGATTGTGGCTCTTTTAACATTTGAATTTAGGTCGGTATAATTAATGTTTATTTGATATTTGTCAGGATCAAACGAGAAGTTAGTTATAGTAGTTGTATCATTTTGTGTGTTTTTTTCATAGTTATAGTTTGCAAAATAATATCTAGAATAGGTGTCGCTACTTACAGTTGATTCTTGCATATTAGATGACATTGCAAGGTGTGGCATACCGGCATCATTAAAATATGTATCTGTGTTAAAAATTAAGAAAGTAAAATATATTGTTTGAGCGCTATTAGTATAACTTACTCCGCCATTAGATGTGTAGAAATAATTTACATCAATAGCAAGGGTATAGCATCCTTCTTGGTAAAGAGTAACCGTATTATTATTAGATCTAGTAATAGCTGACTCGCGAGTATTAAGTTTAAAGTCAATGTCTAGTCTTTGAGGGGTTATGCTAAGATTTGGTGGTACAAATGGATTTTCGTGTGTAAAAGTATAATAGGTTATACGATTTTCCTCATATCCACCAGCGCCATTGGAAATCTGAGTAAGAAGGTTAGTACCAGTCTGTCCGTTTTGAATATCCGATGCTGTAAGGTTATAGTAGAGTGAAAGAGAGTTTTGGAAAGTGAAGTAGTAATATTGCTTAGGGTTACCTTCTTCATCTGGATAGTATGCATAATTTGCATTACTCGATCCTTGCTCTATTATATCCGTACCAATAGTTGGACTGATAGAAGAGTTTGCTCTCATCAAAAAGATTTCATTGCCAACTTGACCTACTTCAGTACCTGAAGTCTCTGAGGTTTTAATCTTAAGATAATCAGGATAACTGTTAGTAATCTGATCATAAGTGACATCAGCATTTGATGACAAGATGTCATTGCTTTTTGGCGTAAAGAATGCAAGGCTTAAAAAGCCAAAAGCAATTAATGAAATTAAAATAGAATAAAATATTTTTCTAACTCTTACCATTTTTAACCCCTTTAAAATATATTTCAAATATATTTTATCATAGCATAGCAAAATTTCAAAATAATTTAACAAATAATATATAAAGATAATTATATATTTATCAAATATATTATGTAGCATATTTTTATAATTAATCTTTTTAATTAAATAAATTCTTTTAGTTAATAGTTTATCTTTAAATTGCTGTTATAATTTGACATTTTTAGAATTTGTAACATATAATTTGATTAGGAGTTTTTATGAAGAAATTATCGCTTGCCATGATAGTCAAGGATGAAGAAAGCACTCTCGGTGACTGTCTAAAGAATGCAAAAGAGTACGCTGATGAAATTATCATTGTAGATACAGGAAGCCAAGACAAAACCAAACAGGTGGCGAAAAAATTTACTAAATATGTATATGATTTTGTTTGGCAAGATGACTTTTCTAAGGCAAGAAATTTTGCTTTTGATAAAGCGAAATATCAGTACATAATTTGGCTTGATGCTGACGATATATTGACAGAAGAAAGTGTAAATGCCATAAAAAAATGGAAGAAGGATAAAGAAGATGTTGATGTTGTCATGTGTCCGTATGTCACAAGTTTTGACAAAGATTTTAAACCAAAATTTGAATTCTATAGAGAGCGAATAGTCAAGAATGATAAGAATCTAAGATGGCATGATCCAGTCCATGAAATTATTGTGCCTAGTGGAAAAGTTGTACACAATAAGGATATTAAAATTTATCACAACAAAAAGAAAAAGGTTTACACAAGTCGCAATCTTAACATATATCTAAAAATGCAAGAAAATAAAGTCAATTTCTCGCCACGACAAAAATTCTATTTTGCACGCGAACTTTACTATAATAATATGATAGAACAAGCAATCAATCAGTTCTCACAATTTTTGTCAGAGGGGAAAGGGTGGAAAGAAAATAATATTGAAGCGTGTTTAAATCTTGCTAGATGTTACATGGCAAAAAAAGAAAAGAAAAACGCATTGACTGCGCTATTCGGCTCATTTGTTTATGGCGTACCAAAGGGAGAAATACTTTACGAAATTGGAAATCAATTTTTTGATGATAAAGACTATTTGACGGCCATCTATTGGTATAATCTCGCACTCTCAGCGAAGATGGATACTACAAGCGGAGCGTTTTATGATGTAAACTGCTACACACTTTTTCCAGCCCTGCAACTATGCGTTTGCTATTATAAAATTGGTGACAGAGAGAAGGCATATCACTATCATTTGATCTCCAAAGGATTTGCTCCAGATGATGAAAGAGTTAAATTTAATGAAAAATTCTTTGAAAAATGTAAAGACGGTAGTGACGCTTAAATTATAATAATTAAGCAAAATCGACATAAAAAACGCAAAAAAACGCAAAAAATATATAATTTTTTATAAAAATAATAAAAAAGTTGAAATAAATTTTTATATTTCAACTTTTTTTATTTTATTCAATAAATTAGTCGTCTATGGCTTTACTTTGACATTGTCAAGACTCTTTAGACGTCTTGTTACTTCCTTTAAAAATAGATCGCGGTGGCAGTTCATAATTATTGTACATTGTCCGTCTTTTTTGAAGGTGACATAGGTTCTTCCAGGCTGATCCTCTGTATCAACTTCGACATCAATCGTGTCGGTGATAAAAAGTTCAGGATTTGTAAGTGCTAAGAATGTACATGTGTCATTGGTGCTAATTCTCTTTTCGTTATACCCAGGTTCCCAATACTTAGTATACATTTGATAAAGGAATTTTCCAACTTCATTGGTGTCGCGAATTTGGTATACAAAGTCTTCTGTGTAATGTGCCTGATTTCGACCAAGATTTGATGGTATCATTACAAGTGGAATTTTGCTGTCAATTACAATCTTAAATGCTTCAGGATCTGATGTCAAATTGAAGGAAAGATGTTCAGGAAAACCTTTGACTCCGTAAGGCGCTCCACCCATAAAGTATATCTTAGGAATTTTTTTGATTATGTCAGGGTGTCTTTTGAGAAGCAGTGCCATATTTGTTTGCGGACCGAGCAAGATTGGTACTATGTCACCATCACCTTCGCTTAAAACCTTATACATCATTTCGGCTGCGTCATCTTTTAGAATATTGCGTGGCACAAATTTAGGTGGAGTATAGCCACCTAGTCCTTCTTTTTGATGGATAAAAGTTGCGTTGATAGATTCTCTATAAAGTGCCTTCTTTGCGCCTTCTGCGACAGGGTAGTCAAGTCCATACTTGTTTAAAACATGTAGTAGATTCCTAGTGCATTTTTCAACAGCAATATTTCCTGCTACAGTAGTCAAAAGTTTAACCTCTACATTGGGATCAAAGAGTGCAAAAGTAAGACAAGCGGTGTCATCTACACCGGGATCTGTATCAATAATAACCTTCAATTTTTCCATAGATAATATCCTTTTATAGTTATTGTTAGAAATTAAAATATAATTAAAATTTGTTAAATTTTAAATATTGATATTTATTACATATAATTTAATTATATAAAAAAGTCGGCAAAAAGCAACCCTTTTTTTGAAATTTGTTATTTTTTTGAATTTAAAAAATAAATCTTATAATTATATGCGATAAAAAATGAAATATTTATAAAAAATATCAAAATTATCTTGTTTATTTTAAGATTTGATTGTATAATAAAAAAGGTTCTATTTATATATCAAACAGCAATTTAATAAATTTTTTATGGAGATGTACCGAAGTGGTCGTAACGGGACGCACTCGAAATGCGTTTATCGGGCAACTGATACGTGGGTTCGAATCCCACCGTCTCCGCCAGAGGTTTTTTAAATGTACTTTTTTTCATATCGGGAGGAGGAAAATGGTGAACACTTTTTGGTCTGAAACTGTACAATCAACTCAACTTTTAGACACTTCTCGCAAAGAAAAATTCAATGTTTATAATAGAAAATTGTGGTTTAATCTCTTGCATATCCAAAACAACTTAAAAATTTTGGAAGTTGGCTGTGGAAGCGGGCATTTTACCAATATGATTAAAAAATATTATCCAACTTGCGATGTTTATGGCATTGATTTAGATAATAATCATATAAAATTTGCCAAAAATGAAAGCAAACGACTTAATATTGATGTCAATTATCAAGTTGCAGATGTTTCGCATTTGCCTTTTGAAGATAATAGTTTTGATATCGTATTTTCGCATACCCTTATTGAACACTTGCCTTTTGATGACTTTATCAAAGAGCAGAAAAGAGTTTTGAATAAGGGTGGAAAACTTGTCATTATGCGTGTTGACATGATCAAAAATAATGATAAACCTTTTTTGTATTTGGAAGATGAAATCAACAAGGTCTATAGTGGTATAAGTTATCCTAAGATTGCAGGCGTTGGAGAGTATGTGGAAGATCCAGATTTAACAATGCAAAGACTATATCAATACAATTTTAAGAATATAAATTTTAATTATAATAGAATAATTTACTATATGCCAGATGTCGAGTCTAAGAAGCAAATTGCAATAAGCCAAATTGAAAGAAATTATCAAACAAAACTTTCCTATGCCAATTTTGTAATAAATAAAAGCAAGGTAGACTCTAATACAAAAAACAAACTTCTATCCTTGCTAAAAAGTCAATACGAAGAAAGATTAAGGCTTTTGGTTGCAAAACAAAAGATCTTTGATTTTCAATCTTCTTTGCTAATAACTATTAGTGCAAATAAATAAAAAAAGTGTATTCGGTATTTATTTTAAATCACTTTGCAAATTAAATCCGCTAAAGCAGAACTTAGCGGATTTTTAATTTTCAATATTAGTTGTCAAGATATATATAATATGTTATACTTGATCTATCTTTGTTGGAGAGTTATGAATAACATAATTGAAATAAAAAATCTAATAAAATATTTTGGAGATGTACATGCTGTCGACGATATCTCTTTTTCTGTACAAGAGGGTGAACTCTTTGCTTTTTTAGGTTTAAATGGTGCTGGTAAAAGTACAACTATCAATGTTTTAGTTGGAGTAGAGAAAAGAGATAGTGGAGATTGTTTAGTAAATGGTATATCGATAGATAATATATCAAAAATTTTACCAACTATTGGAATAGTTTTTCAATCTTCAATGCTGGATAACAAACTTACTGTATATGATAATATACGATATAGGGCGATGTTATATGGCTTAAATAAGGACGAGTTTAAAGAAAACTTGAATTTTTTAATAGAAAAAATGGATCTTAAAGATATACTGAAAAAACAATTAGGTAAATTGAGTGGCGGACAAAAGCGAAAGGTAGATATAGTTCGCGCATTGATACATAACCCTAAAATTTTAATTTTAGACGAGCCAACAACGGGACTAGATCCTAGAACAAGAAAGACTGTATGGAATTTAATAAACGAGTTAAGGTCGACAAAGGGGCTTACCGTTTTATTAACTACTCATTATATGGAAGAAGCAAGTATCGCCGATAATGTTGTTATAATAGATAGTGGCAAAATTGTTGCTGAAGGCTCTCCGATAACATTAAAAAACAAATTTGCAAATGATTATCTAAAGATATATAAATATGATAAAAGTCTTGAAGAAATTGTAAAAAATATTGACATTCCATTTAAAATTAATAAAGAATACCTAGAAATAAAATTCAAATCTACACAAGATGCAAAAAATTTTTTAGTCAAGTATAATGCTCTTATTCAAGATCTAGAGATTGTCAAAGGATCAATGGATGATGTCTTCTTGGCTGTTACTGGAAAAAATTTAAAGGAGAATATATGAATTTCAAGTTAGAGTTAAAAAAGCTCAGATATTTAACTTCAAGAAATGTTAAGATATACTTTAAAGATAAAATGACATTTTTTGTTTCTCTAATTACTCCGATAATTCTGCTTCTACTTTTTATTCTTTTTTTAAAATCAACTTATGAAGATAATATTTTTAATATACTTGCAGACTATGAAGTGGATAAGAAGATCATTGATGCTTTTACTGGGGGTTGGCTTTTTTCTTCTATACTCTCTGTATCCTGTATAACCGTTGCATTCTGCTCTGGTATGATGGTAATAGATAAGATTAATAGAACCAATATAGATTTTATGGTTACGCCTATAAAAAAATCGACCCTTAAAATCAGTTATGTATTATCTAATTTATTTTCAACCTTAATTGTATGTTTTGTTTTGCTTATCATCGGTCTTATATATCTTGCAATTGTAGGTTTTTATATTTCTTTTGTAGACATTTTATTGATCATATTTAGTATTATAATTACTTCACTTTTTGGTACACTGCTTGCAAATATCATTTGGTATTTTACTCATTCGCAAGGTGTGTTGAGTGGAGTATGTACACTTGTATCTGCATTGTATGGTTTTATATGTGGGGCATATATGCCTATTAGTTCTATGGGAACAGGAATGCAAAGTTTTGTTTCTTTTTTGCCAGGGACCTATGCTTCAGTTTTATTTAGGCACAGTTTTTTAAATGGTTCGTTAAAAGAAATGAGCAAATCAATTCCAGCAGAAATTGTCGATGGTATTGCTTCAGGGTTTGATGTTAAGATGTCTTTTTTTGACAATGATGTTTCTTTACTAGCACTAATTTTAGTAATAACCTTATCAACAATTTTGCTTCTAGGCATATATCTCTTGCTTTCAAATGTAAAGTTGAGGAAAAGAATACATGTGAAAAATAAATAAAAGGAATTTGAATATTATGAGTGATGTTGCAGTATTTGTCGATGGCATTAAATTCAATTTTAGGGTGAGCGCGCTTATTGAAAACAAAGGGCGATATCTTCTCGAAAAGAGCATAAAAACTGATTTTTTAAATATGCCAGGTGGAAGGGTCCATGCAGGTGAAAGTACACTTGATGCAGTTAAGAGAGAACTAGAGGAAGAATTAAAACTTGAAAATGTTGCACCTAAACTAATAAAGATTTCAGAGCAATTTTTTGTTTTTGATAATACAAAGTATCATGAGTTAAATTTTATTTACTATGTTAAATTAAAAAACAACAATCCTCTTGCACAAAGTGACAATATACAAAATTATGACAACCAAACTCAAACAATGGTTTGGATAAAAAGAAAGGATCTTAAAAAATACAAAATATTGCCTGAATTTATATACTATTAAAAAATCTAGAAAAATCTCTCATCTTGTTAAGAAAGAGATAGAAAAATAAATATTAGTATTGACAAAGGCTAAAATGTTTTTGCGAAGTCTTAAAGATTTCGCTTTTTTCTTTTAAATATATTGAATATATGATAAACTAAATTTAAGGAGAAAGCATGATTGGTGAATTTAAGGTTATCACGCTGTGTGGAAGTGCCAGGTTTAAAGATGAATTTAGAAAGCAAGAACAGATATTGTCACTCGAAGGATATATGGTTTTATCGCCTATATTTTTTGATGAAGAAATACAAACTAAACTTGAACGATCGAAACTAGAAATGCTTAAACTTATGCACTATAGAAGGATAGATTTGTCTGATGAAATCTTAGTTATAAACAAAAACGGCTATATAGGCGAAAGTACAAAAAAAGAAATTGATTATGCGCGTAATCACAATAAAAAAGTGAGATTTTTAGAAAATTACCAATAAAAAATGAAAAAGAGAAGGATGTCACAAGACAACCTTCTTTTTTATCTGTAAATTTACTTAGTCATTCAATTTCTTAACTGTAAGCATACAGCTTCCGTTTGCCTGTACTGTCGTTGTACCAGAAGGTGCAACTGTCGTAGTAATAGCAAGGTCGATTGAGTCGGAAGCAGATAATGCCACAATGCAAGAATTTGTAAAGCTTGCATTCCAAGTACCACCACCAGTTGTAGTAACCGTTGACGTGTTCTGAGTTACAGATTGTGGAATATTTGTAGTGTTAATTCTCGCTGCCACTTGATAGGTCTGTTCAGCAGTTCCAGTCAAGTCTACATTATAACTAATCTCATAATCTCCAGCCTCATCAACAGTAAGTGCATTAGTTGCATCATTAGTATTTAGAAGTGGCATTGCAGTATTGAGCTCAAGAGCAACAAAGGTATTTGCCGTTGCAATAGTTGGAGTTTGAGTTGCATTGTTGTATAGACCGCCATACGCACCAAGACCCGCACCAGTAGCGCCTGTAGCACCCGTAGCACCAGTAGGACCAGTTTCACCCGTAGCACCTGTAGCACCAGTAGGGCCAGTATCACCAGTAGCACCAGTTGCACCACGAGGTATACCGAAAGTCAATTCAAAAGTTGAACCAGATTGCGTACCAGTAACCGATGCATCATTACCCGGATCAAGAGTATTTGTTGCCGCAACTGAAAATGTAGTTGTTGCACCAGTAGGGCCAGTAGGACCAGTTGGACCTGTAGGACCAGTAGCACCGGTCGGACCTGTAGGACCAGTATCGCCGGTATCACCAGTTGCACCTGTTGCTCCAGTTGCGCCAGTAGGACCTGTCGGACCAGTTGGACCAGTTGGACCAGTAGCCCCGGTCGGACCTGTAGGACCAGTAGCCCCGGTTATAGAAGCACCTGTCGGACCAGTAGGACCAGTAGCACCAGTTATTGAGGCTCCAATTGGACCAGTAGGTCCGGTAGCACCAGTAGGACCAGTAGGACCTGTGGCTCCAGTAGGTCCAGTATCACCAGTTGCTCCAGTAGGACCAGTCGGACCGGTTGCACCAGTAGGGCCAGTAGGTCCAGTGACACCTGTAGCACCACCAGCAGGGCCAGTAGGACCTGTTGCCCCAGTAGGACCTGTAGGGCCAGTGATTCCAGTCGATCCTGTAGGACCAGTCGGACCAGTAGGACCGGTTGCACCTGTTGCCCCTGTAGCACCTTGAGGAATAGCAAATGCAAAACTTGCAACTCCGCCTGTTTGAGTTACTGTGACTGAGGCAGGTGAGCCTGGTGGAAGGGTGGTTGTTGATGAAACGGTTGCAGTAATGCTTGCACCTGTTGGACCAGTTGCACCAACAGGTCCAGCAGGACCGGTTGCACCAGTAGGACCAACAACAGTTATCCTATGTGGAACGCAAGGTCTACAATTACAATTTCTATCGAAAAAATTAAACATGAAAACCTCTCTTTAAAACCATATATGCATTTGAAAAGACTAAAAGGGAGTATTTTATTTAAATAACAAATTTTTTATTTTCCATTATGGTCTTTTGATTTTTAGATTGACTTCTAAATTCATAGTAGATTTTCACGGAAAATGCATATATTTGGTTTCATTCTCATAATATGCAACTTAATATTGAAATGTTTCTATTAAACAAGGCGAATTTGCAAGCAATTAATTTATTATGTAATTTTTTATTTTTCATTCATTCTGCTTTATTTATTACTGTTAAACTAAGGTTTTATGTTGTTATGTATTGAGTCAAAGTTGTTTTTTAGTAGCGAGGCAAGCCTATTGTACTCAGGTATATCTATTTTTTCAACAAGCCTTATTGCGTTGTCAACAAGTCTTATCGCGAGATCCTTTGCAGTTATATTTTCTTGCGATGGCGACACCAGTTCTAGTGGCGAAGAAAAGAGAGAATAGTATAGGTTGGATAACAATAACTCACTTTCGTCAATTTTCTTTAAAATATTTTCATCTGTGATCTTCTCTTTGATTGTAATTAGATCGTTGTATATCTGTTGCAATATTGCTTGAATTTCAGAAAGCATCGTGCTTTGATTACTAGACAAAATTCTAGTACTTGTAAATGGTGATTTCTGCAGTCTTAATTCCTGCTTTTCAGTTAAATTATTGTAATAACAAAAAAACTTGCGCATAGATTTCTCCTTACACAATTTTTATATGATTTTAATAGAGATGTTTGCTACCATAATTTAAACTTCACTCAATAAAAAACACCTTTAAATTTTATATTTTAAAGGTGTTATTTAATTATTGTGATGTGATTATAGGTGAACTAAATATCTTACCGTATTGAACATGATAGATAATGCCTGAGTTGATGCACCTGTATTTTCTTCTGTATTTGTTGCAGGTGGTGTTTTTGTAATATATTCAGGGAATGCGGCATGAAGTATGGCAGGTATGCCTAAATTTATTATCAATACAAGCACTAATAATACGCCGATACCAATTATTGTATTACGTAATCTAGAAATTGCTGATTTTCGTTTTTCATCGTTTTCACTTTTTGCAAGGTTGACACCTAATACTATAGAATAAACAGTGCCTGCAGCACCAACTACTGCAAGAATAGAATACAAAATAGGTGGCAAGACATTATAAACATCAGTTAGCCATGCAAAACCACCACTATAATAATAACCAAGCAAAGAAATAAATGCCATTTCTCTCTCCTATGCTCAATTTTAGCATATTATAAAAAAATATGCAAGAAAATTAATTTAAAAAAAAGAAATAAAATATATTTTTCTACGAAACATATAGGATAAACAAATTCACGCGATATTGTTTTGCTCAACGTAGCCTGCATAATAAGTTTACTGTCCACAAAAATCCACAATAAAGTGTGGCGTTAACATTTGAAAAAACTTTAGGTTTGCTAAAAACAACAAGATTGTTGCTCTTTTCTGACAAATAAAAAATCCTAATGAGAATTTAGAAAATAAATCAAATTATTAAAAAAGACAAATAACCATTCATAAGTTATTTGTCTTTGAGTTGAAATTTTAGTAGTTTAAAATCAAGTTATTTATCTAAACAAGTGAATAAAACCAGTGGCTAAGGTATTTGTGGTGATGACTGTTCACCGAAATTAACTGATTCAGGCTGAACAAATGCAGAGATAAGGGCTGGCATAAATGTGTTGAATATAAGTACAAGTGCAACAGTTACACCAATTGCAATAACAACTGTAATCAAGTGTTTTTTAGCGTCATCACGCTTACCTTGTTCGTCTGCTCTTGCAAGTTGAAAGCCAAGATAGATGGCATAAACCGCACCGACAGCACCTACAATACCTAAAGCAACCCAAAGAACAATAGATATAATTCCAAAAACCTCTTCTAGTACTTCTTTACTACCATCTCCGCCAACATTTCGGCCTTGAAAAAATTCAGTCCAACTCCAAGCAACATTTAATAAAGACATCATAATATTATATCCCCCTTATTAAAATTAAAAGCTTTTTGCTTTTTCGTTAAGTTTATAATAGCATAAAAAAATATATATTCAAAACATTTTTACATATTTTTTTTATTTTTTTTAAAAAATTTTAATAATTTTAATTTATTTTATATTTTTTCATTAAATTTGATTGATAATTTCAATAAAAAAATACATGAAAACAAAATTTTGCTTTTGCAAAAGCAAAATTTAAAGGGCTTTTTGCCCTTTGGGCTGTCTTAGAAAGACAGCCGTTTTCCTGTCGATGATAGCAAACTTAACAATTAAAAGAATAGCCCGTTATTTTGTCCTGGACAAGTATTTTGTCCACAGCCCCAACAATTATTGTTATTATAATTTTGACCATTAAGTGCTAAAAGCAGAAGAAGCAAGAAGTTTGTATTAGTATTGAGATTTGTGTCAGTTGCATTTGTTATGACTGACAATAGAAGAACGAATAAAATATATTGTGTTGTATTGTTCATGTTACCCCCTTAAACAAAAAAATCTAAAATTATACAAAATTCGATAATTTTCTCTTTTGCAATTTATCTTATGTAGTAGTAAAAATATAATGTAGTAAAATATGTGCAACCTTGAAAGTGATTACATAAATATTTATGAAAAAAGAAAAAAAATTGTTAACAAAAGGAGAGAAAAAATGCAAAATAAATTTTTATTATTATCGGAGAGAAACAAACAAACTATACTAGAGAGTATGCCAAGAGAGCGAGATATATCTAAACTTGCTGATTACTTTCAAAATTTTTCTGATTCCACTCGCATTAAGATATTGACTTGTCTTTCAATGACAAGCATGTGTGTCAATGACTTATCTGCGATATTAAATATTAATCAAACGACTATATCACATCAGTTAAAGCAACTAAAGGATCAAAATATTGTAGCATATAGAAGGGAAGGCAAAATTCTTATCTACTATCTTACAAACAACAATGTCAACGATATGATGATGTATGCAATTAATTCGGCTTACTAGATGTATCAAAGCTATCTATGCCTTAAATGAAAGAGATAGTTGGTTTTTGTAGAGATTAGTTAGATATATATTTTATAGATTAAAAATATGAAAAGTCATTGCATTAGTTGACTTTTTTTTTCAAGCGTCTTATACTTACAAAAGGAGAAGATATGCGAAGAGTCATCGATACGCTGAATGAGATGTCCTTTACCTTGCCAGAAGGTTGGCATTTGACTAAGGATAGATATAATATAATGAATGGTCAGGGTTTTATCAATAAAGAAAACTATCTTTCTGATGATGGAAGAGTGATTTCACTCTTTGAAGTGCATAGAGATCCAGACGAGTTTTTTGCAGGATATCAAAATCTAATTAAAAAATATAATACTCTCACAGACAAATTTCAATATCAAGACCAATTTGTAATAAAACTGAACGGCTTTAATTTTCCTATGTATGTTATTAAAGGTTTCAGTGAAAAGGTGATTTATAACATACAGGTCTTTGTAAATTGTGGCGATTGCCTTGCTTGCTTTATGATAACTCTAAATAAATTTGACGAAGATTTGAAAAAATTATCAGAAGAAAGCACTCTTTTTAATGACTTAATCGAGATTTTAAGGACGGTAGAATGAAAAAACTATTATTGCATTCATGTTGCGCGCCTTGTAGCACTGCTGTCATAGAGAGATTAATTAATGATTATAATATTACTATATATTATTATAATCCTAATATAGATAGTAGCGTCGAGTTTTATCATAGGCTAGAAGAAGAAAAGCGTTATTGCAAAGAGAAAAATATAGATGTAATCGAAGACGGGTATGACGAAAATCAATTTTTGTCACAAGTCAAAGGACTGGAAAATGAAAAAGAAGGCGGTGCAAGATGTCCTGTTTGTTTTAAATTGCGCCTTAAAAAAACAGCAGAAAAAGCAAAGGAACTTGGATTTGATATTTTCACAACAACGCTTTCGGTAAGTCCTTATAAGAATGCGGAAATTTTAAATGAAATCGGAAAATCCGTTGCAAATGAGGTTGGTATTGAATATTTAGAAGCCAATTTTAAAAAGAAAGATGGATATAAAAGAAGCATAGAATTGTCAAGACAGTACAATCTATACAGACAAAACTATTGCGGTTGCAAATTCTCAAAGAGAGAAAGGAGTGAAATTTGAACGAACCGTTGTATACTTATTACCAAATAGAGAAGGAAAATAAATTATCCTATAGAATTTTTAATAGGTTCATTTATGCAGTCTTATTTATTTTTTTATTTATACTAATTTTTGGTATTGCATTTGATAGCACATTTGGTTATGTTACTATTCAAGGCACCTCCATGCAACCAACTCTAAATTCAGATCCTATATATATACAAGGAAGAGGATCATTTCAAGATGCAGTATTTATTAAGTATACTCAAGATGTAGATTATGGTGACATTTTTGTATTAAGTGTCCCGGAGCAAGGCGACGAAGATTACTCGATAATTAAACGAGTGATTGCTAAAGAAGGCGACCATGTGACGATAGTCAAGTTGCCAATTACTCAAGAAAATGGACAGATAGAGTGGCAATATAGAACTTTAAGACAGAAATCAGGCTCTAATATTGTAGAAATATTGCAAGAAGACTATATATCAAGTTACCAAGAATGGTCTCTTTTGCAAGGTTACCAAGGCGCTCAGACTGGGAAAATTGAAAATGGCAGTTTAATAGTAGAAAGCGAAATGCAATATGAGCCTTCATTTTTTGTTAATTTTATTCAACCAAATAACTGTAAGATTTTACAATTTAATTATAATAATATTACTTATCAAGCACAATTCTTTCAAATAGGACAGGATAAAACTGAAGAAGATCCAGATCAAGTCTTTTTTATGGGCGATAATCGTACAGGAAGTACAGACGCACGAGTGACCGGTACAAGAGATGTGGATCATATTGTGGGGAAAGTTGTGTCAATTGTCCATGATGTCATCGGCAACAACTCAGGGATTAAGGGATATCTTAATTATTTAGGTGGGATAGTAGAATTATTATGGAAAGAACTTCTAGCATATTTTTCATTCCCTATCTAAATTTTGAAAATTGCTAAATTTGTTTTGAAAATAGAATTGAATATGCTAGAATAATAATAGGCGTTAAGTCAATTTAAAAAAGGAGATTATAGATAATGAATAAACAACAATTTATCAAAGCCTTTGCAGACAAGGCACAATTTACTCAAAAGGATGCAGGTATTGCTTTTGATGCAATGGTTGAAACCATCGCGGATGTATTAAGAGGAGGAGAAAAAATACAGATCGCTGGATTTGGTACTTTTGAGATGAAAAAGAGAGCAGCTAGAGAAGGTATCAATCCTATGACAAAAGAAAAGGTCAAAATTCCTGCAAGCAATGTTCCAAATTTCAAGTTTGGCGACAGCTTCAAAAACAACGTTAACTCTTAATTGTTTAATTATTTGTTAGATTAAAAAACTTTGGTACAATATTTATACCAAAGTTTTTTTGTATATTTTTATTTTCTTTTTTCTTCGTCAATCTCTATCTTATAATATCCTTGAGGATAACAGCAAAGTGGACAGGTTTTAGGTGCAGTTGTGCTGAAATGATCATATCCGCAATTTGTGCAATGCCATTTTATTTTATTTTTATTTGTATACAATTTATTGTCGTCAAAAAGGGTTGCAAGCGTATTTAAATTGCGAGCAAAGGATGAATAGATTTCTGCCATATATTCAAATTTTTTGGCTATTTCGCTGTAGCCTTCATCTTTTGCAATGGATGAAAAATAAGAATATAGATTTTCTCCTTCATACCTTTCAATATCACTTGAGTCTTGCAGTGAGGTTTTGAGAATGTAATTTTCAAACGGATATCCTGCATTTATCTCAACATTATCTTTAGTTTTTCCACTTTCTTCCAGCATGATTTGATAGAGGATAGACGCATGTGCCATCTTATGCTTTGCAATTGTCTTTAGATAGTCGCTTATAAAAACGAAACCTTCGCTCATTGCACTTTTAGATATAAATTGATATCTTGCACCATCTTGACATAGTCCAGCAAATGCACGCGCTATATTTTCCTTTGTTTTGCTTTCATTAAACTCCATAAATATCTCCTTTATTTTATCATTTTCTTTTTTGATTTAAATATTCTTTTTTTAGCAAAATTATTGTAAAAGATAAAAAATACTTGCAATTGTTTGATTTTTCAATGTAAAAATTGTACAATATAAAGAAAAGGGGGCGTATGAAAAAACTCAATAAACTTGAAAAAGAAAATTTCACGACCTATCACTTTATGCTTCTAGGTTTTGCTACCTTTAAAGAGATTAAAAAGAAATTTGATAGTCATTTAAAATATTATAGGCTGGAATATGTAGGAAAATATAATGCGAAAGAGATTACCTATGATGTTGCCGATAATATGCTTTCAAATTCTGGTATCGTGCTTTCAAAAGACTGCGAAAATGATAAGGTCGCACTTAAAATACGAAAAATAAGTTATCTTCCAGGAGCATTAAAAAAACCTAGCAAGAAATATGTGCTAGGTGAGATTGATAAAGAAGATCAACCAAAAGATTTCTCACTTTTCATTGCGTCCGCCATTGAGAATGCTTTTTCTTCGGCGTTTACTGTCGATCTTGACTCCATTGTTAAAAGGACTATGCCTAAGATTGAAATTACAAATAAAGCAGATAAGTATAGGATTATTTGTGGAACAGGTTATAGAGCAGAAATATATTTTGAGAATGTAGAATATAAAGATGTTGTTTCTAATGTAAAAGTTGAAAAACCTAGCGTAACTCTTCATCTTCCAATCGGAGAGCAGAACGAAAAAGAAAATCAAGAAATATTAAAAGTCATCGATAGATATATAAACGAACTTGCTCTTTTCAACTATTCGCGTGTAGAAATTGCTCAAAAGTTATTAACACCAAATGTCAGCGAAACTGTAGAAACAGAAAATGAAGAAGAGGAGTAATTTTCAACGATATTTGCAGATCGATAAATTTATAAACCATTACAGCAGGCAAAAGTGAGATGCACTTTGGGAGTGCACTTCAAAGATGCCTGTTTTTTTTATTTTCATTTTTAATTTTCTAAAGTATATTTGATTGCTTGTCCACATATTTTATTTTAGTGAGAAAAAATTTAAGGTTTTACAATAAATTATGCTATGGAATAGGTGGGCTAGGTTATAGTTCGATGTCACAGACATTGAATAACTTTATTATGTTCTTTGCGACTGCTGTCATGGGAATTTCTGGCTCACTTGTCGGCATTGCAATTGCCATTTCTTCACTTTGGGATGGAGTCAGTGATCCGCTTGTTGGTTACCTATCAGACAACACCAAGAATAAATTTTTTGGTAAAAGACTAGGATTTATGTTTTTTGCCATCTTTGTGATCGCTTTTATCAACATCTGTATTTGGTCTATGCCGTCCTCGCTATCGCAAGGGGGTAAATTTTTATATTTGCTTATAAGCATGCTTGCAATAGAAAGTGCCAACACATGCTTTGGTACTCCTTTTGCCGCACTTGCTATTGATATCGCTCCAGATTACAATGAGCAATCTAAAGTTCAAGGTTTTAAGACTGTTTTTAATATAATCGGTATGATTTTGCCGAGTATTTTAATGTATTTCTTTATGCCATCAATATCAATTGGTATACAAAATCAGCATACTCAGGACGGCTATATCAAAATCGCATGTATAAATTCGGCACTTTTGATTATTTTTGGTCTTATCGCAATTTTTTCAACTTTAAAGTATGTCCGCAAAAACAATGTTTACAATATGGCATTGCCTAAAGAAAAATTTAGTTTTTCGCGCCTTTTAAACGGATATTTTAATGTGCTTAAGAAAAAGAACTTTAGAACGGTCATACTTGGTTATTCATTCGCAACAATTGCATCTGCATTTTTGACTTCTGTTGGTATGCATCTATTCACATATTGTTATCACTTTTCGTCGTCACAAATATCTGTTGTATTGATTGCTCTTTTTGGCGGTGCAATCTGCTCTCAGCCTTTGTGGGTATATCTTTCAAACCGCATAGATAAAAAACGCTCGCTGATTATTGCTTTATCAATCATAGTTTTTGGCATTTTTTTGACGGTGATAACATTTTTATTTAGAGAATATATACCAAACGAGTATATGTTTATAATTGCCATATTCTGCCTTATTTTCTGTGGAATTGGGGCAGGCGCTATGTACTGCTTGCCTTTTTCAATGTATGCCGATTGTGTAACACTTGAGATGTATCAAACAGGAGAAAACAATGCAGGCGCGTATACTGGTTATTTTACATTTTCATATAACCTTGCAAATTCAATAGCACTTCTCATTATTGGATTTTTACTTGATATTATAAAATTTGACTCCTCCATGCCAGTGCAGGCAATGAGCGTACAAAACGGACTAGGGATGATTGTATTTTTCGGCTGTACAATGTTCTTATCACTTGTTATACTTGTGTTTTCAAGGTTTTTGGTTAAGTGTGTTGTTGTGCTAGTAGTTTTATTTATTAAAAGTAAGTATGGGGCAGAAAGCAAGG
>CALVNK010000001.1 GCA_944349615.1 uncultured Clostridia bacterium | reverse complement strand
TACCTACGATTTGTAGAGTTTAAACACATACAAAATTTTCCTCTACTTTCCGTAGATATTATATCATAAACTTTAAATTTTTTATCAAATTGTAAAAAAGTAGCAGGAAAAAATTTTATAACATGTTATTATATTTGAAAAGGAGAAAATTTTATGAACAAAGCTGTTATATATGCAAGATATTCAAGTGATAGTCAAAACGAACAAAGTATTGATGGACAACTTAGAGTGTGCAAGGAATATGCTGAAAGAAATGGTTTGATTGTTGTTAATGAATATATTGACAGGGCTATGACAGGAACAAATGATAAGCGACCAGCACTTCAACAAATGCTTTATGACAGCAAAAACAAGGGATTTGATTTTGTTTTAGTATATAAGTTGGACAGGTTTTCAAGGTCAAGATATGACAGCTCTGTTAATCGTGCAATACTACTTAAAAATGGTGTTAAACTGATTTCGGCAACAGAAAGCATTTCAGACGCACCAGAAGGCATTTTGCTTGATAGTGTGCTCGTTGGACTTGCAGAGTATTATTCTGTTGAACTATCTCAAAAGGTTAAACGTGGACTAAAAGAGAGCAGAATAAAAGGACTCTTTACAGGTGGCAGAACTCCTTATGGATATAATGTTATAGATAAGAAAGTAAGTGTTAACGAAGAACAAGCAAACATTGTTAAGTTAATGTTTGATGAATACATAAGTGGTAAATGTATTAAAGACATTGTAAAGATTTTACATAACAAAGGAATAAAGAACGCATATGGCAAAGAATGGACAATAAACTCTGTTTCAAGAATATTAAGAAATGAAAACTACAAAGGTTGTGTATATGCAGACAATACTGTTTACACAAATATTTTTCCTGC
Organism: uncultured Clostridia bacterium; assembly: GCA_944349615.1. GTDB lineage: Bacteria > Bacillota > Clostridia > Christensenellales > UBA1242 > Caccovivens. Next base: position 51,773 of record CALVNK010000001.1, on the reverse strand, counting down.
AATAATAAGTGAACAACTTTTTGATGAAGTAAATGAAAAATTAAAAATCTCAAAAAGGACTTCTGCTCATCATAAAACAGAAGTTAATTATCTTTTAAGTGGCAAGTTAATTTGTGGCAAATGTGGTAGTTTAATGACCGGAGATAGTGGTAAAGGTAAACTTGGCACAATTTACAATTATTACAAATGCTTTACAAAAAAGAAAAATAAATCTAAATGCGATAAAAAATCTGTTTCTAAAAATTATATAGAAGAAATAGTTTTATTTGCAACGCAAGAATTTATGCAACATACAAACTTAAAAAGTATAAGTAAAGTATTGGCTGATACATACAACAAAAGCATTGAAAAAGATACAATTTTAGAAAGTTTAAATAAAGAACTTCAAGACAATAACAAAAAGTTAAAGAATATTTTAACTGCTCTTGAAAATGGAATATTTAACGACACAACAAACGATAGAATGAAAGAACTTGAAGTTAGAATACAAGAAATAAAAGAAAAAATTGCTAGCAGACAAATGCTAACAATCAAACCATTAAGTGAAGAACTTGTATATGAATATTTGAAATCTTTTAAAAATTTAGATTATTCTCTTGAAAATGCAAAACAAAGACTGATTGATATGTTTGTAAATAGAGTTGTTTTATATGATGACCATTGTGAAATTTACTTTAATATAACAAGTGATAAAAGCAAGCAATTAAAGTTAAGTGAAAAGCCAGATATATTACAAGAAATTGAATATATAGAAAATAAAAAGGAGCAATCAAACACAAAGGGTTCGGATTGCTCACAATTGGCGGAGCCAACACTATTCAGATTGAACTTTTATATAAAAAAAATCAATTTAATTTAACCATTTTTTAATAAGATAATTAGGTCAGACATATTTGTACCAAGATGAGTTTTTAAATCATCAACATTAGTTGAAAATTTTTCCGAATTGCTGATAGCAATATCAATTTTGGGTAAATACTTTGTTTTAAATCCTATACCACTTTTTCCATGATGTGCAAGTTCGCTAAGTTTTTTACTAATGTAAGTATGTTTATCAGACACAACCTTATTTAATAAAATTTGTTCCTGTTCTTCTGTTGAACAGGTCGAAACATCTAACCAATGGAACAATAACCATAATTCAAAACATGGATTTGAAATATAAATTTTATAATTTTTTAATTTACAATATGAAATTATTTCATCTAAATTGTGCCAATTATCCTTATCAATAACTATTCCAAAAATATCATCTGAATTTTGTATAGAGGCCAATGATTTTCTATATTGTAAATCATAACCAATTTTTTCTAGTTTTAAATCTATTTCTTTTACAATGTTTATATCTAAATTTTTTGTATTGTATATATAATCGGAAATAATTTTATCATTATAATCTTCGTTTAAGATTTTTTTTATTTCTGAGTAAACTCCTTCATTTCTTAAATTAAGATATTCTTCAAGTAGTTCTATTACTAATTTTGGCGCTGAACTTCCATCTTTTTTTCTTCGAGATAAAGGCTCTATTACTATATTAGGACTATATCCAAATTCATTTTTATACTTATTAAATCCGTTAAAGTACTCTTTTTCTGTATTGGTTCCTTCCATCGAAAGAAAAATTGTTTTATACGGGTTAATTTTTTCTGACTCTTCTTCTCTTGCAAAAGAATTAGATTTTAATCTATATATATTTGTCATATGCTAGTCCTCTTCTGCAAATTGGTTAAAAACTGGAACTGCCCCATATTTACCAAGTAAATATTCTTTTTCTACTGATTTATCATATCTTTCTTTAAATTTATTTAGTGAGTATAGCAAACTACTATGGTCTTTTTCTCTTTCTATAAACCATATTTCATCTTGTCTTAGTAAATCGAGATCTAATAATGATGTCTCGTGTGTTGTCACAATGATTTGTGACTTGTTATTTTTCGACAATTCATAATATAGTTCTAAAAATTTTCTACTTAATTTATTATGCAAACTTCTATCAATTTCATCTATAATAACAAGCCTATTATTATTTTCTCTGAAAAACAATGGGATTAAATCAAATAATCTTTGAGTTCCATCAGATTCTTCTGAACACTCAAATAAATTTTCATCATTACCATGATTTAATAACATTTTTGAGGCAAGTATATTGCCTTGATTATCTAAATTTAATGAAATAACATCATCATTAACTCTTAAATTAAGTGTTCCTTTTTTATGAATTTTATTTGATATATCTTGTTTAATTCTATCAATCTGTTCTTTTGGAGCATCATTAAACATTTTATCAAATTCTATTTTCATATTTTCAACTTTTTCGATTCCTGTATCAAAACATAATAAAAATTTCTCAAATAGTTCCTTCAAGTCTTGATTTTTTGCTACATTGCCTAGTTGTTGATATTTTGATTCTGGAAATAAAATTATCACATTTGCTAATTCAGTAAGTACTTCGATATAATTTCTAAAATACTCAGAATCTTTTGATGCTCTTAATGCAATATCTGATAGGAACAACTTTTTTAAAATCGCTAAATTTTTACTATTTTTGTAGTCTTCACAATAGATCTTAAATCTAGTTGCATCTGATCCTTTTAATTTCATGTCCGTACGAATAGAATATGTTTCATCTTCCCATACTCTTTCAAAAACACAAATATCGTTTTCTTCTCCTGTATAAAGCCACTCAGAAATAATTTGTTTTCTTTCATACGATATCGCGAAGCCATAACTATAAATTTTATCTTCTATGAGAAAGTCGTATTGGAAAACACCTGGTTTCTTATAATGTTGTTTTTTTATTTTAAAATATTTGTTATTTAAATCAACTTTTTCTAAGCCGTTTAAAACAATACTTGTAGAAAAAGCAATAGAGTAAATTAAATTTGATTTACCACTAGCATTTGCCCCAAAGATTACAGCGCTCTTTAACAGCTTGTGATTTGACTTTTCGATAATATGGTCTTTATGCCTTGTTCCTTGTGATGCGGCCATAGATAATATTTGACGTTTGTCAAATGAAAGATAATTTTCTACTGAATATCTAATTAACATAATTTACTCCTTTTATAACGATTTTATCACATTATAATAAAAAATACAAGGGTTTATGACATTATTTTAATAATAAATTGTGAAAAATTCGTTTAATACTTAATAAAGTAATTATTTGTAATATAATAAATTTTTATTCATTTTTATTCAAATATATGTTATAATGTTGTTACGGAGAAAGATTATGAAAATTTATAATAAGTTAGTTAGAGATAAAATTCCAGAGATAATTGCTGGAGATAATGGGAAAACTTGCGTGATAAGGATTATGGAAGATGATGAGTATTTGAAAGCTCTTAACGCTAAAATGCAAGAAGAGTTAAAAGAATATTTAGAAAGTAGTGATGTTGAAGAACTTGCAGATTTAGAAGAAGTGTTAAGAGCAATTCTTGATGTTAAAAAAGTTTCTTACGATGAATTTGAGAAAATAAGAAAAGCAAAAGTTAACAAAAGAGGTGCTTTCAAAAAGAAGATTTTTCTTGAAAGTGTAAGCGAAAAAGATGATAAATAAAGAGAAGTTAGAAAATCTTGGTTTAAAATTTGTTGATGAGTATTTTTATGATGATACCCATCATTCTTTCGTATTGAAAAAAGATGATATATGCGTTATAGTTGATGATAACATATGCGAGAACAATCAAGAAACAATTTTTGACTATTCAAAATATTGTGAAATGCAAAACAAATATATGGCAGAATTTCAAAAACTCTATCGATTTAACTATGTTGATAACAGTTGCTATGATAAAATCAAAGAATGGTTATGTAAGACTGTCGAAGATATTGAAGTTAAAGATGATGGTGGTTCTTTTGATGTCGCCCATACCGATAACACTCCACTAGAAAAAACTTTTGAAGACTTGTTTGTTGACACTTATGGTGACAATGCTACCGAATATTTAAAGAAAGAATATTCTGTTTCGTTAGCAAACGGAAGGAATGCTTTTGTTGACTATGTTATTGAAACTAAAAACGGCAATTACGCGATTGAAGAAAATGGTGTGCATTATCATCACCCATGCATTATTGGAAACAAAGCTTATGATAGGCAACTTGAAAAACAAAACACACTAAATTTATATGATTTTAAAGTTTTTCGTTTTTCAATACAAAATTTAACTTTTAAAGAACAAGCGATTGACAATATAAAAACTTATCTTGGAGATAAGGAAACCTTTATAAATTCCATTGTAGTTAAGCAAGAAAGAAAGTTTAAGTTATATGAACACCAAGAGCAAATACTTGATGATTTACATAAATCACGACAAGAAGGCATAAACACTGCCCTTATTGTCATTCCAACAGGAACAGGGAAGTCACAAATTGTTATTGAAGACATTAAAGACCTTGCGAAGAAAAATGAAATACATAACGTTCTTATAATGGTTCCGACCACAACTTTAAAAAACGATTGGAAGAAAAGAGTTGAAAATTTAGACAAGTCTTTGAGTATTGAAATTAAATTTTATAACACCGTTTTTCAAGAAAAGAATTCACTTGATAAAAGTTATTATGATTATATTGTTTTTGATGAGGCTCATCATGCACAAGCAGCAAACTGCAAGAAAACACTCCAATATTTCACTCCTAAATATTTAATTGGTCTTACTGCCACCCCTGAAAGACTTGATAGAAAGAAACTTGATGAGATTTTCGGAGAATATGAAAGTAAACTAACCCTTAGGGAAGCAATTGAGAAAGGTGTAATTTCTAATATAAGATGCTATCGCCTTATCAGCAATATCGATTTAAGTGAAGTTCGATATAATGGAAAAGATTACAACTATGCAGATTTGGAAAAAAACCTTATTGTTGACTCTCGCAATGAACTTATTGTTAAAACTATTAAAAAATACTTTTCTCCTAAAAAAGATTTTTATAAACAAGGCATTGTTTTTTGTGTAAACATAAACCATTGTAAAAAGCTAGAAAAAATGTTAAACGAGCAAGGTATCACAGCAAAGGCCGTATATGGTTCAAATAAAAGTAATGATGAGATTTTTGAGAAGTATAAAAATAAAGAAATTCAGTTTTTGCTTAGTTGCCAAATAATAAGTGAAGGCTGGGATTGTCCACAAACTGAAGTTGTCGTGATGGCTCGCCCTACTTTGTCCAAGGTTTTATATCTTCAACAAATTGGAAGAGGTGTAAGAAATTATCCAGGAAAAGAATGTTTGTATGTTATTGATGTTGTTGACAACTATGCTGGGAAACTAACACCTTGGAATTTTAATTCACTTTTTAAAATAGCAAACTATTCTGATTTTGCTGGTGTTATCAACAATAATTTTGACTATCTTAACATTTTAGGACTTTCGGAAAATGAAATATCAATGCAAGCAATTGATGTGTTTACATTTGAAGAAAAATATAAAGATTATAAATCACTTGAACAAACAGCACGAGAATTGTTTATTGGAACTAACACTTTAAGTAAATGGGTAAAACAAAGCCCAAATTTTTCAAGTTTATATTTACCTATTGGTAGCAAAATGATGCCATATTTTTCAAGTGCTGACATACAAAACATAAAACAAATCAAGAAACTAAAAGACCACAATGAAGAAACAATATTGCAAGACTTTATTGACTTTGTTGATGAAAACACTTTAACATATTCTTTCAAATTGATTTTCCTATTAAATATGTTTAGACTCGCCGATAAAGAAGGTGAAGTTAATATGGATAATCTTATTGACGAATATTCTGCATTTTATAAAGACAGGATAGAAAGAAATTTACAAGTTGACAGGTCCGGTTGTGTGTATGATATGGAATATTTGAATGATAGAACAAAAATGAAGAAATCAATTTTGGATAATCCATTTGAAAAGTTTGAAAGAAAAAGATTTGTCTATTTTAGTAAAGACTTAAACATATTATCATTTAATCCAAACTTATGGAGCAAACTTACTGATGAAATAAAAGATAAAATAATTTCAAAAGAGAGAAAGTTTCTGGAAGATTATTACAAAAATATGGGAGGACTATAATGCAGTTTAAAGATTATTGGAATGAAACTCACAAAAAATTTTCATCGGGCAAAATTGTTTATGATAATTGGCTTGATGATTACAAAGATGTTTTAAATAAGTGTAAAACAAAAGTATTGGATTTAGGTTGTGGCACGGGGAATGACACTCTTTATTTAACAGAAAAAGGTTTTGGTGTTATTGCTTGTGATTATTCTGATGTTGCAATTGAAAAAATAAATAAAGAATTTAACAATATTGAAACTAAAATTGTTGACATTTCAAAGCGCTTGCCCTTTGAAGACAATTCTTTTGATTTAATTATTGCCGATTTAAGTTTGCATTATTTTGATGAAAACACCACAAAAAATATAATGAGAGAAATTAAAAGAATTCTTACTCCAAATGGCTATTTAATTGCTAGGGTTAATTCTGTTGAAGATATAAATCATGGTGCAGGTCAAGGTAAAAAGCTGGAAGAAAATTTTTACTATGTTGAAGGATATAATAAAAGATTTTTCACAATACAAGATGCCGTTAAATTTTTCTCAATTATTGGTGATACAAAAGTAAAAGAAGCAGATATGCTAAGATATTCTAAACCCAAAAAGGTTTTTGAAATTTTAGTTCAAAAGAAAAACTAAAAGCTCAACAAAAAGTTAAGCTTTTTTTATTAAATTTTTGTCGCGTGGACAAATGGTGTCCATGCGACTTTTTTATAATACAAGTGAAAATTAATTTTCCGCATTATCAAATGGTGATAATGCGACATTGTTATACTTGCAGTTAGAAAAAGCTTTTCTCGCATGTTCAAATGGTGAACACGCGACTATGTAAAAATATAAAAATATTTTCCCGTGGGGACAAATGGTGTCCCCGCGAGAATGCTAAGATGTGGTTAAAAATCACTTTATTAAAAAATATCTTTTGTCAGGAAATAGAAAAAGTTAAAAATTAAAAAAACTTTTTCCGCTGTGACAAATGGTGTCCGAACGACAATTGTAGAATGAATATAGGAGGTGTGAAATGTAAAATTAAATTTTAAAAATTTTAATTTAAAAGGAGGATAATTATGTAAAAAAAGCACTTTCGTAAATAACTTAAAAGGAGATGAAAATGAAAAATCAAAACAATGCAATCACAAAAGAAAACTTAATAAGAATTAAAAGCGAAAAGGTATTGTGTAAATTAAATGAAGTGTATAACAAGTTTTATAAGCCGTGCAATGTATCAAAAAATAATTTCTTTAACACTGTTATAAAAATTGGAATTGATGTTTTAGAAAAACAAGAAAACGATAACTGGACTTTGAAGAATGAAAAACAAACTCTTTTAGATGCGATACATGAACACACAAAAAGAATGAATTACTTTATAAAATTTAGCAAACCTTTTATAAAGAATACCTATGCAAATGAAGAAGTAAATCAAGTAATGTTAAGGCAGATGTATAACTTTTTAATGTTTAAAATGGAAGAAAATGATAAGAAAGTTTTTAATAAATATCTTGAAAGTTATTTTAATAAACTGCCAAAAAAACTTGTTGACAGCAAAGAAAAGATGTTTGCTTATTATGATTATGAAGTTGACATAAATCAAAAAGATGATAAAAATTAGTAAAATTTATAAGAGGCAGGATAAGGAACTGACTCAAATTGCACATTACATGTTTCAAATCCCTTTATTTATCAAGAGATTTTGTGCATCACATCTTCTCAAACAGTGTATCAATTTGTATCAGTTCCCCTTATTGCGACAAACGGGACACCCGTTTTCGACTTATTATATAAAAGGAGAATTATGACTAATAAAAAACAAAGACAAACAGAGCCATATTATGCAAAGAATATGCAAACGATATATTTCAAATATAATAGAGAAAGAAAAGGCAAAACAAATTTTTATCCGTCTGTTTTAAAGTCATGTGGAACAACACTTGCAAATCGTATTATTGACTACACAAAAAAAGGTGGAGATATAAATAATCTCGCACCTGAAAATTTGTTTAAGAAAGACTAAATATCTAATCTTTTTACATCAGATAGATTTATAAATTTCATCAATTCTTCCATATCTAATTTTTGAGTTTTATGAAGTTTCATAATTTCGCAATATGCCTTTTCAGTCTTCTCTTTGTCTGTAATTCTTTTAAAATATATTCCATTTATATATATCGAAAAATTAGATAAAAACTTACCTAAATAATCTCTGACTTTCCCAGAAAATAACAGCCCCTGCATATATTGATATCTTTTGCTATTTGCATTTGCGAGTTCAATCCTGTTCAATATGTCCTGCGAAAGTTTACATTTCTTAACTAACTGTATTATCGTGTTATAGGTGTTATTATTGTCATTAATATTTAAGCCTTTCTTAAAACCTTCAAAAAATCCAACAATATACCAAGCATCTGTCATAAAGTTGTAAATCTCAAACCTTTTATCAAAAAGTTGTATTGTTGCATTTATATTTTGACTCTTGGTTTGTTTATTGATTGATATTATAGAAACAGCAACCGCAATTAATGATAAAACCGAACTTAAAACGATACTTATAATCTCAACCACCATACTAATCCTCCAGCCCCATTAAATAATCTATTGAAACTTTAAAAAATTTGGCAAGAATAACAAGCTGTGAACCTTTGACATCGGCTTGGCAGTTTTCCCAACGGCAAATGGAAGCAACACCAAGCCCTGTCGCCTTGCTAAGTGCAAATATTGAAAGTCCTTTTTCTAATCTTAATTCCTTTAATCTTTCTGCAAACTTTTCCATAACTATATTATATTCCTTTTTAGGAATAAAGTCATTGACATTCCTATATAGGAATGATATAATTGTTCCGTATTAGGAATAAATTAAGGAGGTCACATGAAACAAAGAGCAGTTATTTATGCGAGATTTAGTTCTCATAGTCAAACAGAACAATCTATTGAAGGTCAACTTCGTGAATGTTATGCTTATGCAAAACGAAATAATTTAATTATTGTTGGTGAATATATAGATAGAGCTTTATCTGGAACAACAGACAAAAGACCAGAGTTCTTAAAAATGATAGAAGATAGCAAAAGTCATGATTTTGATTTTGTGCTAGTTTATCAACTTGATAGATTTGCAAGAAATAGATATGACAGTGCAACTTATAAAGCAAAACTTAAAAAGAACAATGTAAGAGTAATTTCAGCAAAAGAAAATATCTCAAACGATGCGAGCGGTGTTTTAATGGAAAGTGTTCTTGAAGGTATGGCAGAATACTATTCGGCAGAGTTGTCTCAAAAAGTAAAAAGAGGTATTAGGGAAAGTTTAATGAAAGGGAACTATATTGGCGGATATATTTTATATGGTTTTGATGTTGTTGATAAGAAATATGTTTTAAACGAAAGTGAAAGTGCAATAGTTAAAAGTATTTTTGAAAGTTATGCTAATGGAAAGAAAATAAAAGAAATTGTAGACGACCTAAATAATAAGGGTTTAAAAACTAAAAACGGCTATTCTTTCTCAATAAATATAATATCTAAAATGATAAGAAACATTAAATATACAGGGAAATGTGTAATTGATGGCGAAGAATATAATAATGTTTTTCCACCTATTATAGATGAAAATACTTTTAGAATTTGCAATGAAATTATGAATAAACACAAACATAGACAAAGAACTTGCAAAGAAGTAGATGAAATATATATTTTAAGTGGAAAACTTTATTGTGGAGAATGTTATCATTTGATGACAGCAGAAACAGGAACAAGCGCAACAGGAAGAATATATAAATATTATAAATGCTCAGGTAAAAAGAAAAAATTATGTAAATGTAATAAGCATAATGTTAAAAAAGATGATATAGAGAACTTTGTTTTTGAAAAAACAAAAAAATTTGTATTAGAGCCAAAAGTAATTGATAGTATTGCAGAAGTTGTCGTATCAAGATTTAATAGTGAGATAAGTGAAAATGCAATTTTAGCTAAATTAAAGGAAGAATTAAAAACAAAAGATAAAGCAATTAATGCAATATTAGATGCTCTTGAAAAAGGAATTTGCACAAAATCCACACAAGAAAGACTTTTAAAACTTGAAAATGAAAAAGAGAAAATTGAAGAACAAATTGCTTATGAAGAAGCACATCAAATAAAACCACTAGAAAAACAACAAATTATTAACTTTTTAAACATTTATGCTAAGAAAAAGTTTAATAGTTCCACTGATAGAAATGATTTTTTTAATAACTTTATAACAAAAGTAGTTTTGTATGATAATAAAATTACAATTGTGTATAACACAAGTCTTAATCCAGGCGAAGAAATTTATCACATAAACACAAAGAATGATACTACTGATGATAATGATGATGGAACAACAATTTATAATAAAGAAGTCGAGATAATTGAAGAAGAAAATAAAAAATTGCCGTTTGAGTTCAAACGACAATTGTTTGGCGGGAAGAGAGGGATTTGAACCCTCGCGCCGGTTTCCCGACCTACAGCCTTAGCAGGGCCGCCTCTTCGACCACTTGAGTATCTCCCCTTTTTTCAATACTTTTTTATATTATCATATTTGTTTTTTTTTGTCAATTGATTTTTTGCATAAACATTAAGATTAATTTTGTTCTTCAAACATCATTGCTTCCTTCTGTCGTTTTTTCAATTTGATTATATAGATGAGCGCTATTATTAAAACAATTGCCCCTGCAATAATCCCAGATATTGCACAACCTACTGATGCATCTTCTCCCTGTGCTGTCATTAGCGCAACCTGAGTAAGCACAATCGCAAATATTGCAGATGCCAGGTTACAATTTCGTAGTGCTGACAAAAGCGTGTCCCTTTTTTTTCTATCAATCAAAGCATTCCTGATTGAGATGGCAAGTTCTATAAAAGAAAAAGTGGCAATTGCAATGGCAACAATCAAATCATATTGCTCAAGTTGTGGATAAATAAAAAGCGTAGACATATAGCCGGCATAAAGCAGTCCAATCACTATAAGCAATATACATATTTTGATGCTTTTTTGTGTTTTGACATTCATGCTGTCATGATCATGATTTCTATAGAATATATATTTTATAAATCCGATTAATAATGTGACAACACCGCTCGCACAAAAGAAATAACCTCCACTTAATGCACCAAGGAGGATCTTTGCAATAGACCAAAAAAAATTGTATAACATCGTTAAAAATGTTATTACAACAGTTCTTTTTGATTTATCTTTTAAAGACAAAATAAACTCTTTAAATTTCAAGTAGTCACCCTTACATAATGATATTAATTTATAAAGTATTATGGCAGAAAAAAAGCAAAAAAACTAAATTTTTAAACATAAAAATATAAAATGCCGATGCAGAAATCGGCTATCTAATTGCTAACAATATTAAATTTTTGGTTTTTTATATTAAACCATTTGATTAATAACCTGTTCGAAGCTCTGTCACAACCACATTTTCATTATTTATGCCAAGTTTGCAATTGTAAACGGCAAATTCAACTATAACATCATAGAGTTCGTGATCTATTATATATCTCATAATTTTTGAAAAACCAGGTATACGCCAAACCTTGTCGTCTTCTAGTGATGCATGAAGATTGTATTGTGGATTTTCATAGATATTTCTATGCGTCGCATCCTGATCAGTTCTGGCGGTAAGGTCAACTGTCTCTCCATCGTAGCCCTTGTGTACCTTTATATCACCGACTAGTACTATATTTTCTTTGTAGGGATTGTATGAGACACTGATTGTCAACTCTTTATCAAAATTTTTCAATTTTTCGACTGCCTCTTGGAAACTGTATACATAAAAATATTGTCCCTTTGCTTTGTTGATAGTACGTAATACATATTCTTTTGCTGTATATTTCTCAAAGAACGCTCTTATCCCATTAATATCCTCAGTGCTAAAATAATCAAGAGGAAAATAATTCAATTTTAATTCTTTCATTTTTATGATAGAGTCTTTTTTATTTTTTATAGTAATCATAATTTCCCCTTAAAGATAGTTTTGTTTCGATAATATTTAAAAGCCTATATCTGAAAATTTTATATATTACAATTTCCTTGTTTTATTATAGAGATTTTTGTCTTGTTAATCTCATCAGTCCATATATCTATACTGATCCTTCCCATCTTCCAAATTGACAAAATACATTTTACCGTTCACAAAACCGAAAGCAAGTGATTTATCTTTTGTAATTTGTGATATTTTTTTATCTGCTAAAATAGTCTCAATTAAAGTTTTGCATAAAAGCAATACTTTTGTGTCGTCATCAATTTCCGTTTTATCACAAAGAATGAATGGATTTTTTCGGCTGTATACCTTTTCTTCATCAAAATTCCAGTCACTACCATCTTTACAAAATTTATTTGTGCCGACAAGTTCACAAGAATATACCCCTTCATCCTCATCATCATAAAGATTAACGCAAAGACAATTATAATCTTTTAGATCATTTAAGCCTTTTAGAAACCACACTCTAAAATGTGCCATATTATTTAAAATTTTTTTCATGATAATATTTTAGCATTTTAATATAATTTGTCAAATTTTTAAATGGATTTTTTTAAAAATAAAAATTATAAAGCATTTAAATATTTAAACAATCTTTAAAAGTTGTAATTAAATTGCAGATTTTTTTTATTTTATGCTCGTCTTTGGAATCATGTTTTTCCTAAGTTTTGTTATACTTGGCACTATGATATCTATGCCTTCTTTTACAACCGAAAACTCAAAGCTTCCTGCTCCAATTTTTTCTCCATCAAGATTAATAACAACCTCGTCACAAGTTTCAACCTTGAAATTACTCAATTTTAAGATTGTCACTCCTTTGATTTTGCCTTTGCTAATCCCTCTTAAAAAAAGAAAAGCCACTCTCTTTATTGCACCAAATTTAACAATATCATTCTCACTTTTCACTAATACTACATCAATAAATCCATCATTTAATATTGCTTTTTTATTCAATTTAAAGCCTGCAACTCGCCGTGAATTTATAAGCAGCATCAAAGCAAATTTTCCCTCTATCTCTCCATTCTCGTAGGTAAGTTTAAGATTTACTGCTTTTGTAGAAAACACTTTTTTTACACCATGCAAAGCATATGCAAGCGCACCGAGTTTTTTCTTCTGTGACTGACTTGTTGCATAACTTGACTCAGTGAATAACCCAGCACAGCAAACATATATCCCAAATCTATCATTCATCTTAAAAATGTCATGGGCAAAAGTTTGACCTTTTATAATATTTTTCGTTGCCTTAATTACATTTATAGGAATTTTCAAAGAATGCGCAACATCATTTACGGTCCCACTCGGTATAATTCCTAATTTCTTTCTTTCACCAAGCTTTGCAATTGCGTTGACCGCTTCATTAATCGTCCCATCACCACCGCCAACAACAATAATATTATTTTCATGTCCATACTGAGAGACTATTTCTCCTAAATGACCAGCATATTCAGTTTTACATACTGTCGTTTGAAATTTTTGACTTAACAGCTTTATAATTTTTTTCTCTTTTTTTGCAATCTTCCCACGTCCACTATAAGCGTTATATATCAATAAACATTTTTCCATATAGTAAATGTATACAACAAAAAAATTTTTAAGTCAAGATTATTTAAAAGATTGACAAAATTCCAAAAATTTAGATAAAAAAGTCAAATTTATTGAAAAAAAATATCATATTTGTTATATTGTTATTATGTTAACTAAGATAAAAGCAAAAGTAATAAAAAAATTTACATTGCAAGTTTTAATGGTGGCAATGGCTGGTATCGTTGGAGGAATTACCTTCAATACCTTTTTTGAAAGTAATGGGATAATTCCTACCGGTATATCCGGTCTTTCGCTTATCATACACAATCTTTTTGCAAACGCTTCTATTAATATTCCAACATCAATTGTTTATACAGTGATTAATGTGATAATTTTTTCTGTTGCCCTAAAATTGTTCGGCTGGAAATTTTTGGTCTTGTCAATCATAGGTACAGTAACATATAGCCTAAGCATGCAATTTGGAGATTTCTCTTATTTACTGCAAGGCGGAAACAATGATAAACTTTTGTACGCGATTGTCGGCGCAATGATTTACGGATTGTCAATTGGCGTTGCCTTTAGATTTGGTGGATCGACTGGAGGAAGTGAAGTAAGCGGAACAATATTGAACAAATTTTTTCCTAAGCTCAAAACTGGATATTGTCTTATGGTGTTCAATATATTTATAATTATTTTAACCGCCATATCTGCAGGAATATCAACTTGTCTTTATGCACTTGTAATTACAGTAATCTCTTCATTAACTACTAATCTCATCCTTGATGGTTCAAAACGAATTGTCTTTATGTATATTGTCACCGATAAGGATGAGGAAATATCACAGCTTATTTTAAATAATTTTCATCGTGGTGTAACAAAAATCAATGCCGTTGGAGAATTTTCCAAGAAAAATAAATCAATTCTTATTACTTTAATTCCACATAGTAAACTTGCACAATTTAAAAAGGCAATTGTCGAGATTGATAAAGACGCTTTTATGTTTTCATCTATAGCTATGGAGACAATTGGAGAAGGATATATTGTTGACAAAAAATCCCCATTTAAGACAAAAGTAAAAAGTTCAATCTCTAAATTAAAAGATTGTCAAAAATATAGGCGTACTAGCTTTAAAAACAAGAAAAGGCTTGCAAAAAGTTTAAAATTAAAAAGATTTGATAAAATTCAAAGTGATGAATATAGTCAAAAGAAAAACACCAAAAGATATTTGCCTAAGACTAAATATATTAAATCTACGAACAAAAAGAAAAAAAATTTTAGAAAAAATAAAAATCATATATAAAAATTCACATTACACTAAAAATCCGGAGCAAATCTCCGGATTATTTTTTGTCTTGATTTATTGTAACATATCATTATTTTTTCACAATCCTTGAAACCGCCATTGCAAGAGCCCCCGATCCAATATGACATGAAATGCTGAGCGATAATGGTTCAACATATTCAAGATCTATATCAGGAATTTCAGATCTAATTTGATTTGCAAAATCTTCGGCTTTTTCTTTACAATTGGTGTAGGCAACTGCAAGTTGTAATTCTTTTCTATCTCGATAATCTTTAAAACGCGTTTCAATATCTTTTTTCACAGCTTCAATCATCTTAGTTCGCCCAACTTTTTCGTTCATCACCTTTGCGAAAGAATCAAGTTTTCCACCCTGTATTTGAAGTACTGGTTTAATTTTTAAAAGTGTACCAATTGCAGCAGCCGCAGGCGTCACCCTGCCACCTTTTTTCAAATACTTTAGAGTGCTGACCATAATATAAATGCTAGAATCAAACTTTGTTTTTTCAAGATAATCTAAAATTTCCTCTCCTGTTTTGCCCTGATCAATCATTTTCAAAGCATCCAAAGCAGACTGTTTTAAGGTAACGCTTATTCTCTTGTTGTCTACAACAAGAATTTTGCCTTTATAATCTCTTGCAAAATTTTTGGCCGTCTCACAAGTTTGACTTAAGGCACTTGACATTGGAATATGTATTATTTGTTGATATTTTTTTAGTAATTTTTCCCATAACTCCACAACTTGAGCAATAGATGGTTGTGAGGTAGAAATTTGAGCATCTTCTTCTAGTTTTTTATAAAACTCCTCTTGCGTAAGATTTACATCTTCGAAATACTCTTCGCCGTCTATCATGAATGGCATTGGTACAACATAGACATCTTCAAATTCTCCATGTTTAATTCCTGAATTTGTATCAACCACAATTGCAATATTTCTCATGCTTGAGCTCCTTTTTGTAATTTATCTGTTCACTCCTATGTGCTTTGCGTTTCGCTTTGATTACATTTTTGGTGACCTGATTGTAATCAATTTTATCGATCTTTTCCTGGTCATACATGGCAGTAGGCTGATCCATAATAAACTTTGCAAGCCTATCAATACCATTTACTCTTAATTTTTCAATATTCTCGACCATTTCTTGATAGTGCTTAGGATTGTCCATAAGATCAAAGATGACTTTTTTAAGTTCCTTTTTATCTTTAAATGTCTTAACAGCACCCTTCTTCATAAGATATTTTAAGTTGTGCTTTTCCTGTCCAGATACAACAGGCGTAACAATAGCAGGCAACCTTTTATTTATCATTTCAGTTGCACTTGTTCCGCCAAGTTTATTGATGATTATATCACTTGCGGACATATAAAGATCAACTTGATTTGTAAAGCCAACATTGAGTACTTTGATGTTTGGCTTAAATTTCATCTTGCCTATTCTTTCATAGTCCTTTTCGTTGTGACCATTGATCATTATAATCTGCACTTTTCTATCTTTAAAGCAAGAAAGTACATCCTTGAATATATTGAAGCCGCCGCCCCATCTTCCACCACCATACATGATCATAATGGTGAAGATATCTTTATCAAGTCCAAGTTCTTGTCTTGCTGTGCTTTTATCAATTTCCTTATAAAATTTCTCGTTTACAGGAAGGCCAAAGCTTTTCAATTGACTTTCCTTGTATCCAATTTTGAGTGATGGCTTAATAAAATCGTCATTAGGAATGATAAAATAATCAATACCAATACTTGCTTCCCAAAATGGCGAATTGACATAGTCAAGATTAGCAACTATCACCTTACAAGGTATATCATAGACGAGTCTTAAGTTGCTTATAGCGATCCCCCCATAGAAATGCGTAGAATAGATTACATCAGGCTTAAATTCGTTTATTTCACGATACAGTCCTTCCACCAAACTCATGGCAACCCCTTGGGCTGCACATCTATATCTTTGCGATGGCTTACGCGAAAGATAGTATTCATAGAACATATTGTAAAGGTGTCGAAATTTGCCTATAGCAATACTATATCCCTTATCAGCCACCCATATCTTGATTGCTGATGAGTATGTTTTAAGCAGATCAATAATCTTAACTTCGACCTGTCCATATTCACTTTCAAGTTTTTCCTTCATTGCCTTTGCGCAGGCGTTATGCCCATTTCCAGCAGTGACGGTTAAAATCAGTATTCTTTTCATAATAACTCCAAGTTTTAAAACTCTCTTGTTTATTCTATCACAAGAGAGCCAATTTTTCAAATAAAATATAAATTTAGTTTCAATAATAAAATTTTTATTTAGGTCTTTAGAATGTTTTCGCAATATATTTACAAAAAAATCAATTAAATTTTAAAATCTTTAAAAGTAAGTATATGTGATTGCCTAGAAGTTGTAACAACTGGCTGATAGTTAGAGATAAATACATTAATTTCTTCTCTTATGCCAAAATCATTTAAATAAATACCTGGCTCGATTGAAAAGGCAATATTATTTAGAAGCGATCTTGTGTCTTTACTTTCATAGTTATCAATATTTACGCCATTGCCATGATCATGTTCGCCTAACGACAAACTATGTCCTGTGCGGTGAATGAAAAAATCTTGATAGCCATAACTTTTAATAATATTCCTGCAAAATTCATCAATCTGCCAGCCCTCCATCCTCTCTTTCGGTAAGTGAGAAGAAATAAAATCTAAAGTCTTATCAATGGCAAGTTTTATAATATCGAACACTTCTTTATAGCGCATTGGAAGATCATAGCCAGTAAATGCCATCCATGTTATATCAGCAAAGACTGCCTTCTCCTCTTTTAACTTTGCCCAAAGATCAATCATGACAAGTTGGTTTTTGCCTATTGTTGCAGACGAGTTGACACTCGGCTGATAATGAGGATTTTTAGTGTTTTCGCCTACTGCCACAATTGGAGGGTCATCTGTAATAAGATTTGCCTTTTCAAATTCCTGTAAGATAAATTGTTGCACCATATATTCTGTTACAATCTGATCGTTTTGAACTTTTTCAAAGATAAATTGTATTGCTTTATTCTTTATCTTATCTATTTCTTCACTTGCTTTTTTATGTAAGATTAATGATTGATCGTCTATAGTTGACGATAACCGCTGTATTATGTCGGCAGAAGAAAGTATATTTTTGCCCATGTTTTCAATCATTTTGCCTGTGCCATAATCCAAATAATTACAACCTGCAAGCATGCCATCTTCACTTATCTCCATAATCACATTTTGACAGTTTGAAAGTAAGTTTTTTATTATATCCTTCATTTGCTGTAAATTTTTATATACAACAACTTGAAAGTCAACTTTTTTATCTATCTCTAGTTTGTCAAGTTCATGACATAAAATAACTCCATTTTTATTTGGATAAACAAAAATAAAAACTTTTCTAGTCAAAAATTGGTCTTTTATAAAATACTTGATGATAGGATTGCTACTTTTAAATGAATATATAAGCCATAAATCAATTCTGTTTTCATTCAGATATTGCTTTATCAATTTTAAATTCATTTTTCACCTCTTTATATACCAAAAATCTATCATAACCACCATACATCTTTTTTAAAGAAAGTATCTTATATCCGCAAGCCAAAAAATTGTCAAGACTATATTTGTTGCTGGGCGAAACGGTTGCATTAATAACTGAGTTTTTATCTAAAATCTTCTCTATTTCATGTAAGAGTTTGCGTTGCAAGCCAAACCCGCGAAAATGCTTTCTAACAATTATTAAATATATTGTATTAATATTCCCAACGCTTGCTGATTTAATTTTCACAAGATCTTCATTATCCATTTTTAGTGCATCATAGTATTGAAGCATTATAAAACCTGCGAGCTCTCCACGATAAAAAGCACCAAGTGAATAATTATCATGGCTAAGCGCATTATGTAAAATCTCTTTAGTATGGTATCTCAATATGTTTTCATCATAACCTTCTTGAAAAACTTCGTCTTGAATTTCAAAAATTTTTTCCAAATAACTTTTATCCAGTTGTTTATAAACAAACTCCATATTCCGCCTCACATTTTTAATTATAATCAAAAACTAGTTTTTTAAAAAATTTATTTAGATAATTTTGAATAGTATTTTCTTAAAATAACAATATATCATTGTTGTAAAGAATATTATTTTGTAATAGCATTCTTTGACTTACTTATTTTTTCTACTTTTAAATTTTGTCGCCTTTTCTAAATATTACTTCTAGCTTATTCATAATATCTCTAAATATTTTCGGCTAGGAACATAGTTTTGAATTTCTCGTTGGTAGAAAATAACTGATCAAATGTCCCTTCGTCGATAATCTTTCCCTCGTCCAGAAAGAAAATGTGATCAACATTCTTAATAGTTGATAATCTATGCGCAACAATGATGATTGTGCTTTGTCCTTTTATAAGGTCAATACTGCGTTTGACATGCTCCTGCGCGATATTGTCAAGAGATGATGTACTTTCATCAAAGATGGTGATCTTTGTTTTTCTAAGCATTGCCCTAGCGATCGCAAGGCGTTGTTTCTGTCCACCCGAGAGTTTAATTCCGCTTTCTCCAACCTTAGTTTCTATGCCTTTTGGAAGCGAATAAACAAACTCGTCAAGTGATGATTTTTTGAGAGCGTCAGCAATTTCATCGTCACTTGCATTTGCTTTTGCCAAAATCAAGTTTTCCTTTATAGTCATATCGAATATATATGGAAATTGATTTACAAGTGAGATTGTTTGACGTAAACTCTCCTTATCAAAATCTTTTATATCCTCTCCACCTATCAGAACCTTGCCTTCGTCCGCTTCATACATCTTGGAGATAAGATTTAAAATCGTCGACTTTCCGCTTCCGCTCTTTCCAACAAAGGCAACTGTTGAATTTGCAGGTATTTTGAAAGATAATTTATCAAATATCTTGTTCTTACTTGTTTCAACCTTGACAGTCTTTGATCTTTTCTTCCTTCCCTCGCGCACGGTTTCATACCGAAATTCATACTCTCTAAAAGTAAAAGAAACATCTTGAAATTCAATATCGCCACTTACATCAGAAAGGTGCTTGTTTCCAAACTTTTCGGTTACAAACTCATACTCATCAAAGAGCGAGAACATTCGATTATGTGAAACTTTTATGTCGATAAAGCTGTTTGCCATACGTGCAAAGCCAAAGACAGTGTTTGTCAAATCTCGTCTATTTGAATAAATGATCATAAAGGTTGCAATGGTAAGCATCCACTTTTGCATAAGCACGATACCAAGTACCAAAGTTGCAAGTGTGCCAATTTCTATCCAAATTGCACGACTGACCCAGAAATTCAAATCGGTGAAATCAAATTTATATCTTGCTTTTCTGTATATATTGTAATTTTCTTTAGAAACATCGCTGAGCTTGTCTTCAAGTCCAAGAGATTTGATATCCTTTTCACTTCGTACAATTTCAGTTGTAAGTGAATTAATCTTGTCATTTTCCTTTCGTACAACAACTCTATTTTTGCGTCTAGTTTTAATGCGAAAATATTCAATAACCATACCTACTATCAACAGTCCCAAAAGACATATTGATACATAGAGATTTAAGGTTGTAATATAGATAAGAATTACAAGAGAGCTTATCAAAGTCATAATTTGATCGACAACAGATGCAAGATTGTCAACTATACGCGCAGGATCTTCAACAATGCGTTGAACAAAAGTGCCGGTGTCATGATCATTAAATGTTTTTGAGTTTAACTTAAATGCCTGTTTTGCAAGATCAAGATTTAATTCTGACATAATCTTACTTGAATATTTGTAATATATAAAATTAATCAAATAATAACAAATTAAACTTGCAAGCTCAAGTGCAATGACTATGAGAAATGTTGTGATTGCTTTATTGTACTCTGAAAGTGTTATCTGCTCGATAGCGTTTGCTAGTAATATTGACATAAAAACTTCAAACGCTGTTGCAATTAGCGAAATAAGTATGTAAAGAAAAATTTGCAGTTTATACTTTTTTAAATAAATTGCTATACTCGGATTCTTTTGTTTAAAATCTTTTTCTTTCATTTTTTCTTTAATTAGTCTCTATCTAAATAATATCAAAATATAGTATTTAAGTCAAGAGTTATTTTTACACAAAATTAAATAATTAAGCAATAATAACAATAATTTTTATCTGCATACTAGTCATTTTAATCTCATGATTAATATATAAAAATTGATGCAATATTTTGTATTGTACTTAAAACAATTTTTAATCCTTCATCATTTTCTACAAGACGCTGGTTTATACATAATTGCATAACGAAATATTTTCCTTTAAATTGATTTGTTACTCTGGCTTTTTTGTTAGAATCAAATACTGAATTGATAGAAAATTTTTTTATTCCTTGTTTGTTTAATATATTGATAATTTGATAAAAAATGTACTGATCATATCTTTTAGGTAAAAATAAAAGCATGTCGTCACTTCTCGAAGAATTTATTATATGTAATTCTAAAAGAAGCCTAGTTTTTTTATTCTTGAGCATTTGTCTTAAAGCATCTTTATAAAGATTTGAATCACTGTTCATATAATCTAAATCATTATCTCGAGATTTATATATGATAGAAAATTTAAATTCATTATGTAAGATTTGACATAGACTTCCACTCATAGTCTCAGATAATTTTGTCATTTTGTTAACCACCCCAGCCTTTGCATGTGGTGCACTTAAAATCACATTACTATCATTATCAATACATACAAAATCACTATCACCTTGACTATTGTAAAATATTTCATCTATTTCTTTCAGTTTTTCTATGTTAACTAATTTGTTTCTTATTGCGCTTTGTCTTCTTAAAATATTACAAAATTCATCAATAGCATTAACAACCTTCAATATGTTTTTTTCACCAATTGACAAAAATCCATAATTCATCTCGATTTGTATAGCCTTAGTACCAACTTTTTCGGATACACTTCCCGTAATTGTCCTAGCCCCTGCAGAAAATGGGTGATCAATAACAATATTCATAATTTTGAATTTTTTAAAACAATTAATTAAACAGGTAATAATTTCGTTGTCCTGAAAAACACTGTTCCCAAAATTTGTACCTATATTTATCTGTGCTGCACGATTTTTTGATAAACCGTGCAAATCTAATACTATCAAGGGCTTAAATTCCTTGCATTTTTTAAATAAAAAATCTTTGTAAGAAGACTCTTCATCATAGTTTGCATCATCACCGCAATTTTTCGTTTTATAAATAATACTATAACCATAATATTTATGCAAAATTTTAGCTATAACACCAGTGAAACGTTCGGAATATTTAATTTTACCTTCTCGTGTTTGATTAGCAGCATGTGGTGCACTTATCAAAATATCAGTAATATCCCCTTGTTCATATTCAAATGAATTATCGGTACCTCTTATAATAATATCTATAATTTCATTAAGTTCACCTTTAGCAAGTTTCTTTAACATATTTACTCCTTTAGCAAAATAAATAATAACAAATAAATATATTGCTTGTCAAGAGTGCCTTTTCTGTAAATTTAAGAAATTTTTGATTTTATTATATAATAAAAGATTAAATTAATTAAATTTTGCAAATACTTTCTTTATGGAGGTAAAAAAATGAAATTTAATCCCTTTGAAGAAAAACCAAAGAGTCTAGAAAGTTGTCTTATGGATTTTAAAAAACTAAATGCAAAGCCATACAACAAACTGCAGGCGAGTCCATACACTCGCGTACGCCAAATACTTATGAACGGCACCGAATATGAGTCGGTATGGTTTGGTCATCAATTCCATAGACATGCTCTTGACAACGATTTGCGAAGAACGCTTGCATTAGTTCGCAGGAATGAGCAGCAACAACAGAAACTCATCTCATCACTCAAACCACTTGATGAAAACCTGCTTGAGACAACAATAGGCTATGAGCAACTTGCGGTCGATTTGACAGCATTTTTGGCGCAACATGTGACCGACAAAAATGTCAAGGCATCACTTGACTTTGCCTTGCTTGAAGATTTTGATCACCTTTATAGATATGCAAATCTTCTTGAAGTGGATATGAAATTAAAGGCAGAAGATTATGTAGGTGATTACACTGAAATCATGCCGGCAAGACCAACGATTGCTCATCATCGTCACCCCTATGATAGTGTAAAAAAACCAATTAATAATAAAACCGCCACTCATTTTGATAAGTGTGCAGTAAATATTATCACTGCAGCCGAACAACAGACCATGAATTACTATATGAACCTTGGCGGATTTTACAAAAATAAATTAGGACGAGAAATATATACCGAAATTGCAATGATAGAAGAACAACATGTCACACAGTATGGCTCATTGATCGACCCGACTGCAAGTTGGTTTGAAATGTGCTTGATGCACGAATATATTGAATGTTATCTCTATTATTCAATGTACTGCGATGAGAGCGAAGGCTATATCAAAGATATATGGCAAATGCTTCTCGAGCAAGAGATTGCTCACCTTCACGCATCAAAGCAAAACCTTGAAAAATATGAGAAAAAATCATGGCAAGAAGTAATTCCTGAAGGCAACTTCCCTACTCTTATCTCTTTCAAGTCGAATAAGGAATATATCCGTAATGTCATCAAAGACTCTGTGACTATGACTGCAAATAGAGAAGGTTTTATTCAAGTTAACAAACTTCCAGACAATGCTGATTTCTTTGGATATCAAAAGAGAGTAGTAAAAAATCCTAAAGACGATGCTTGTCATAAAATAATAGACTCTCACATCAACCTTTATGGACAAGATTATAGAGTTCAAGATAAACCACACCCTATTAAGTCACTTGCTTCTCGAAAAAGTGATAATACCGATATAGGCAGAGTAAAAACAATTACTAAATAAAGCTGATTAAAAATGACTGATTTGATAAATTTTGTAATAATTAGTCATTTTTTTATTAAATTTTTATTATTATAAATTAAATTGATTATTTTAATTAATGAAAATGTATTTAAAATAAAAATAACTATTAAAACTATTTTATGTGCTTTGTTATTTTTGCTAGACGCGGTTTGTACATAATTGCATGACTAAAAATCTGTTGCATCGCCCAATATATATACTGAAACTTTAAATTAGATATTTTAGACACCGAAAAAAATCCGAACAATTTAAGAAATATTGTCGACATCGTTTGTAACCATTTATAGAATTTTTTTTAAAGTAATGTAAGTTTTTTTCAGTGAATTTTATTTTTACTCTTAAATCTGAATAAATAATAAAATACGTTATTTATATTAATATCTAAATTATTATTTATATCAAGAAACTCAAATTTAATATTGATAAATTTTTAGCAAATATATTAAATTGATTTTTGATGATATTTGAAATGGATTCATTTTTTTATGATTTCAAAAAAAATAATTTTTTGTATTGCAAATCTAATAGTTTTATGCTAATATTTCTTTAGGAGGAAAAAATGAATGTTCAATATGTAGTAAAAGATAATGTAAAATATCTAATGCTCGACAATCCAAAACAATTCATTTTACAAAATACAGAAAAAGCATTAGTTGGTTCAAAATATGCAAATATTAAAGCAAGACTAGGCTATGTCGGCGAAATAGTGTCAACAATTATGAAAAATAATCATTTTGAAACACACAATGTGGTATCCTACGATACCGCAACTGGAAAGCCAGACTGGATAGTAACACAAGCAACTGGTGAAGAACAGATTGTAAGTGATTCAAAATTTAACAACCTTTATGAAGTTCCAAATGACTATAAGGAAGGTGAAGAACTCAAGCCAAGTGGCAAATACAGACCAATGATTAGACTGGAACAAAATGTTGCTATTAAAACAAGTTGGGGTGAACTTCAATATATAAAAGCTGGCGGTGTTTTGGTTGCAATCGATGCCAATGATATCTATGGCATACAGAAGTATGAATTTGAAAATTCATATAATGTTATAGAGGGAATTGACGCCATATCTATGCTTGAAGAAAATTTATCTCATGTTTCATTAAAAAATAAACCACAAATCTTTTTGAGCGTTGCTTATCCTTATGATAAGATAGAAGATCAACAATTAATGCGTGAAATTATTCAGTATATCAACTATCAAGGTATTAAAGCAATAAATATAAGAAATATAACTGAAGGTAGTAATCACTTGATAAAAGATATATCTACAGCATTGAAACAAAGCGATGGAATTCTTTCTCTTGCTTTCAATAAAGGCAATGGATCAACAAGTCCTTTTATTCAAATAGAGACTTCTCTCGCTAGCACAAATATTGGTCTTGCTCAATTAATGATAATACCAAATGATGTCACAAAAGAAGGCGTGTTGGATGAAAGAAATGGACTTAATACTTATGAACTTTCTTCTAATAAAAGTCTATATGATAGAGAAAATGACGAGTTGAGAAAAAAGATAGATGACTTTATAGATGAGGTAGTAAAAAGATTTACACTTAAAATCAATGAAAGAGAACTTGCAAAATTCAAAAAGGGATTGATTTCAACAAGTGAAAAAGCACAAACAAAACAAGACTTAGTAAAATTCTTGCAAAATTTCTATAAGGTTCACGATAAAAATTTTGATTTTAAAGATATTTATATCAAGCGCCCTACTCAAATCAAAGCAACAATAATTCAGAAAGACGGATTATATGAAACACAAGATGGCGTTATTTACCTTAAAAAAGGCGATTTCCTTGTTCAAGATATTGACGGAGTATCTAAACCCTATGGTGTTAGCGAGCAAGAATTTAAAAATCGCTATGTAAAAGTTAATGACCAAGAAGACACATATGTATCAAAGGTAATTCCAACCATAGCAAATGAAAAAGATGGTAAAATGGAAGTTTACAACCTAGTTAGCCCTGACGATATATATTCAGTCAATCAAGATAAATTTGGCGTGCGTTATCAAACACTTGAAGATTATATTTTAAGTTTAGATGATATTGAAAATAACAATATTCAAGAATTATGAGGAGTAAAATTATGGAAAAAATGAAATTTAACGAACAAGAACTTCAAAATTCAGTGGCTGAGTGGCTTTGTGCTGATGAACAGCACCTTAAGAAGTTTGCAAATCTTCCACTATCTCAACAAATGATATATAAAGAAAAAGCCAAGGTCATCCTTAATAATATTGATCTTTGTATAAAGCGCGGTAATGATATGGAAAAATACAGCGATGTTATTGGCGAAATCCTACAAAATTGGTTTGTAGCCATTGATGTTGCTTCAAATTCACTGCTCAGTCCTGAGGTGGCACTATTTTCAGGAACAATAACAAAAGATGAAGCACAAGGCAAGAATTTGCCAGAAAGAGAACATTCTGATCTATATTTATATTTAGGTCAAGAAGGTATCGATAAAATCGGCGCTGAAAAATTGCTTGCTTATAAAGATTTGCCTTTAGAGAAACAATATGAAATTTTACAAAATATGCGTAAAGCTGTAACACTAGTAGCCAGCACAGAAAATGATCTTAGTAAAAAGGCAGAAGAAAAAGGTTATTCACTAGAGGATCAACTAAAAGGACTAAATAACGAACTTAATAAACTAAAAGAACGATTTGAAAAAGGACAAGATAAAGAATAACTTTTTAGAAAAATCAAGGCTTCGAACCTTGATTTTTTGTTAGTAATTAGTTGCTGTGAGTTTTATTGTTATTTTTTAAATAAAATATTGATTTTATAATACAAATGTACTATACTATCCATAACATGGGAGGAAAATTATGACGAAATTAAACAAACAACAACTGCAAAAAATGGTGGCTGGTTGGCTATATGGTCTTGATGTTAAGGATGGCGATTTTAATAAACTTTCGCTGAATCAACAGAGTATATATAGTCAAAAAGCAAAAGTCATCCTTGACAATATTGATCTTTGTATAAAGCGCGGTAATGATATGGAAAAATACAGTGATGTTATTGGCGAAATCCTACAAAATTGGTTTGTAGCCATTGATGTTGCTTCAAATACCCTACTCGATCCTGATGTTGCATTCTTTTCAGGTACAATAACAAAAGATGAAGCGCAAGGCAAGAATTTGCCAGAAAGAGAACATTCTGATTTATATTTATATTTAGGTCAAGAAGGTATCGATAAAATCGGCGCTGAAAAATTGCTTGCTTTTCAAGATTTATCTTTAGAAAAACAATATGGTATTTTGGCAAGAATGCTTAATGCTGTGAAAATTGTAGCTAAAACAGAAAATGATCTTAGTAAGATGGCGGAAGAAAAAGGCTATTCTCTTAATAAGCAAATTGATGGATTAAATTATCAATTAGATCAAATCTTCGATCAAATTCAAGAAAAAGAGTAGTTAATATAAATTTATAAAAATCAAGGTCTAATCCCTTGATTTTTTTGTTGAAAAATTTGCTATAATTTTTAATTTATATAATTATAATTTTAAATATATACTAATTTAATCCACCATTTATAAAAAACATAAATTAACAATTGATGATTATTAAAGTTACGTCGTTATACTCGGCTATTTAGTAGGCTTTGAGTCTATTCAAATTCCACAACTACGCGGGCTTCAACTTCAATATCTCCAAGGAAATCTGCAATGTTTGCACCCTCATAATAATTTTTATAAAGGCATGATGATGAATAAACAGATTCTTCCTTTATACTTTTGATAGAAACATCTTCTTTCCCAGTCAAGATCTTTGCTTTTTCTCTTGCATTTTCAAGAGCTTTGAGCATGACATCAGAATAGACTTGATCTTTGGTTGATATCTCATATCTAATATTGCTAACTTTGGTAATCCCATTTTCAGACACAACCGAAATTAAATTTTGCAAGTTTTCAAGATTGCTTACTGCAAAGGTCATTGTAGTTTGACAATAATAGCCATTAAGCGTCCTTATTCCGCTATAATCATAGCTTGGATAAGAATAAAAACTATCAAAAACAATATCACTATCATTTAAACCGTTTTCTTTTAATACACCTGTTATCTTATCAAAGAGAGCAAAGTTGTCATCTTTAGATTTTTTCATATCACTGTCTAATGTTTCGATTTGTACAGTTACATAGGCTTTGTCTGGTTTCATAGAGCTAGTGGCATTGCCTATCACTGTTACACAATAATTTTGCTGACTTTCATCTGCTACCGTTGAGGTGCTTGAAGAAGAATTCCTTGCATTGTCGCTTAGCGATATATTTGCATTTTGATTTTGAGTGGTTGTGTTTGCCCTGCCATTGCTTTCAGCATTTAAAGCACCATTCTCTTTTTGCGCTTTTTCTATATTTTTGTTGCTATCAGATGATTTGTTTATTTCATTATTAGGACTACTTATTTCTCCTTCATCTGCATTTGCGAAAAGTGATAGATTTTGTGCAAATGGAAGAAGTTTTTCCTTTTTTCTAGGCTTAACTTTCTCTCTAAAGGCATTCTCTACTTTCTTGGGCGAATGTTTTTTAAATTTTTCTAAAAGATCTTTAAAAGACTTTTTGTCTTCTTCATCCGAAACATTTTCTTTGTCTTTGACTTGCTCGTCAATTTTATTACTAGAGTTTTCGCTTTCCTCGTTTTGATCTTGAGTCAAGGTATCATTGATATTTTCTATCATTTCAATTTGATCTGCATTTTTAGTATCAACTGCCCTTTCTTCTTCATCCACATTTTTGACTTTTTCGCTGTTATCTTCTTCTAACTTTGAAATTACTTTTACATTATCATTGTCGCTAGCATTATCTTTTAGATCCTGCTTGCTTTCGTTATCAAAAAGATTCAAAGTTTCAGAAATTTGATTGTCTTCTAAATCACCAGCATTCTTCTTGTCATCTTGTGCTTTTTCTTTCACCATATCTTCATTTGTATTGCAAACAGACGTGTCATTGTCTAACGAAGAAGATATTTGCACTTCCTTTAAATGACTTTCATTTTCTTCCTTCTTTGTATCTTTAAAAATAGTATCTACCATTTTCTCAATGCCATCTTCATGATTACTCTCTTTCATGGATTGTTGGTAGCAAGCGAGAGCATTTTGATAATTATATTTTTCTTGTGGCAAATTCATTTTCGCAATTCCAAATCCACTTGTCAGCATAGTAAGCGCGAGCGCGGAAACGATTAATTTTTTCATGTTTTCTTCTCCTTTTCTATTAATTTGTCACCGCAATTTAAAAATATTTATATAAAACAAAAAAGGACAAAAAAAGACAAAATTTGTATTTAAAAACAAAATTTGCTAAGATATGACAACAATTTAAAAACGAAATATCGCTAAGATAAAAACAAATATGTTTTTTTGTATAAAAATGCTTAATTTTATATAGAAAAAAAATAAAAAAATGCTTAAAGCCATTTTAATGATTTTTTCGCTTTAAGCATTTTTTGATTATTAAACCTTTAGATATATAATAAAATTATTTATTATCATCTGAATTGAGCGCCGAGAGTGAGGAAATTGCATTTTCAAGTTTTTTATTTACTTCGGCAAGTTCTTCTTCACTTCCGCTTTCCTTTGCTTTTTGTGCTTGAATTTGCAAGTCTTCCACTTCCTTTAAAAGATTATCTTTGTCCTGACTATCGCTTGACTTATCCTGAAATGCTTGGTCAAGAGTTGAGTTGAGTTTATTTTGAATATCGCTCAACTTTTCTTCCATTTTCATAATCATTTCATTGATATCGCTGACATTGCCTTCATCTGTTTGTTTTCTAGGTCTGCCACGCTTTTTTGGTTGTGTATCTTGATTTTTTTTATCTTCTTGAGAATCTGAAGTTGTCTTTCTTGGTCTGCCACGTTTCTTTGGAGTTTGAGATGTGTTTTCTTCTGCTGGTTCGTCGCTCACTTCCTTTCTAGGTCTACCGCGTTTCTTAGGCACTGTCTGTGCTGAAGCGTTCTGCTCATCTTCCGCTTTTTCCGTGGCGATCTTTCGTGGTCGGCCGCGCTTCATAGGCGTTTTTTCTTCTTGTGTAGCGTTTTCTTCTTTAGGTTGCTCAGTAGCAACTTCAGCCTGCTCAGTCAGTGGCTCGTCAGTTGTTTGAGCTGTTTTCTCTTGCTCTGAAAGTGTATCTTGCGCTAAATCCTTCTCGTCATCGGCTTTAGCATCAACATTTTCTTTTGTTTCTTCACCCTCTTTATTTTCTTCAACCTTTTCATTTTCAGGTTGCTGTGAAGTTTGATCTTCGCTTTCTTGCACGATGCTTACAACATTGCCTTGGTCGTCAAGATAAGCGCCAAAATCGGTCTTTTGACTATTTTCTATTTCCTTAACCTTGGCTTCTTCTTCGGCGATCTTCTGCGCGTGAGAATAAACGAGTACACCGTTCATGTCATATATATCACCATTTGTGTCATGGAAATTTCCATCCTTATCATGATATGAACCATCTTCATAGATGTAGTTTCCGTTTTCGTCATAGTGACCATTGTTTTGAGTCGAGTCTTGCGCTTTATAATCAGGCTCTATTTTCTC
Source organism: uncultured Clostridia bacterium (assembly GCA_944349615.1). Taxonomy (GTDB): domain Bacteria; phylum Bacillota; class Clostridia; order Christensenellales; family UBA1242; genus Caccovivens. The sequence continues at coordinate 21,510 of CALVNK010000001.1, read as the reverse complement.
TAATTTTTCTCTTAAAGTTGCATTTTCGTCCATTAAGCGCTTAATTTGTGTTTGAACATTGATAAGTTCTTGCTCATTCTTATCTCGCTCATCAATAAGCGTTTGTTTTTCTTCCTTAACTTTATTAGCAGCCGACTTGTATGCACTTTGCATAACCTTTTCAAAGAAGGTTTTATATTCGCTCGCCATACCTTTCTGTGCGTCTTGCAAGCTTTGATCAAGGATCTTATTAAGCTCTGCAATATCGTCATCAAGTTCTTTCTTTGATGAGTTATAGCGTTGCTCTTCATGTTCATAGTCAAGTTCGAGTTGCGCTTTTTTCTTGGCTTCCTTATCCTGTTGTTGTCTAAGTAAGCCTATATCAATACGGCTTGTTGTCGCAGCCTGTTGTTCAATAAGTTTTTGTATATTTTCCTTAGCAGCTTGTATTTTTCGTTGCAAGTCCATCTGGACATTTTCAAAGTTACGCTTTAAAGCATCTTTCTGCCCTTCAATTTGAGCAATTTGAGAAAGTGCCTGGTTTTGTTTATTTAGATATGTTCCGCTTTCTTTCATTGCACGGTTGAGAAGAAGTGTGCCTTCAACGCCAACATCGCCAAAATCAAATTGTTTAGTTTCCTCTTCTGATACTTTTGCCTTTTCAAATTCTTCCTTAGCTTTTCTTGCACGCGCTTCATAGTATTCACGAAGTTGAGCATTGCCATTTTCAATTTCTTTAGCAGTGAATAGCAGGTCAAAGTCAATATATGGAGGAAGATCAACACATGCGTTTGTTACAAATCTTGAGAAGATATGGAATAAGTGATATATATCATCAAGATTTAATACACGTTTACCTTTCAAAATTATAATCGCAATCGCCCCTGTTACAAGGACTATGCAAGGAAAGAAAAGAGTAACTGCAATTGATTGGAAAGTGAGAGTTTGTCCTGCTTGAGATGCAATACCAAACAAGAATGCAATTATTGCCCACACTCCTGTAAGCATCATAAGGTTGCGAATATTGTTAAGCCAACTGCTCGTTTTGAGTGGTTTTTCTATTACATTTTCCTCTGTCATATAGGCACTTGGCCCGCCATCACGATAGAGAATAAATTGTTGCCAATAATATACTAATCTTTTGGGTCCTGATTTTATAACATTGTTAAAATCTTTTATATTATTTGTGTCAATTTTTTTGTATTTAAAAAGCCATTTATTCGATTTATCAAGGCTTCTTTTAAGTCTTGCTTCATAAGAAAAAACTGTCTTTATGACAAAAAGCAAGATAAATAATGCTTCAACACCAAGAATAATTCCAAGATAGCCACCAAAGCCAAGTGCTTCGGTAAGCTGATTGAAAAATACCCTAAGTGAAGAATCGATAGTATTTATTAGCGAAAACATATCAAACTCCTTTTAACTTAAGGTTAGTATAACACATTAAAAAAATTTTTACTAATATTTTTTTATTTTTTTTGACTATTTTTTAATTATTTTTTTTACTATTTTTTTGATAATTTTTTTTAGTTATTTTTTAATAATTTTACTGCTTTAAAATAAGTATTAAGCAAGAAGTATGTTTCTTAAATAGAAAAATTGACCGATTTTTACAAATGAGCAATTGACTATAAATCAACCTTAATTAAATTTGCATTTTTTAGCGAAAGAATATAGCATTTATCGATTTTGATATCATATGCCTTAACTAGAGCCATGCGATATAGTTTGATTTGCTGAATATATCTTTCTACAATTTTTTCTTCATCAAAAGTGGATGTATATTTAAAGTCTATTAAAATATTATTCTCGCCAAGTGAAAATAAATCGATAATTCCTTGGACAATCACCTTTTCATCTATATCTTTTACGCCGATTTCTTTTAGCGTGCAATTCATAATAAATTGTTTCTCTTTTTGAGGCTTTTGCCCTTTTAGGACATCCTTAACGCGTGCAATATTTTTATATAATAGATCTGCATCGATAAGCTGTGCATATCCTTCATGCATGACAAAGGCAATCTCGCTCAACTGTCTTTGACAATCTAAAGCACAAGAAATCTTATCAAAGTCTAAAAGCTTTAATGCCTCGTGGTATGCAAGTCCCTGTTTTATCCTATCTTCTCTAGATACTTTGATAACATTTGTCACTTGCCCTATTCCAAAATCATCTATGTTGTTTAAAATATATTCTTTTTCGCTTGCACTGTAATCTTTGTTCAAATTCAAAAGTGCGGTTACAGAATTTTTGAAAGGCAGTTTGCAAATTTCGCTGTTTGGATAATAAAAGTTTATATATTGCTGTATTTCTTCATCAAAACTCTCTATCTTTTTATCATTTGCTATATTTTTTTGCTCGTGAATATATTGCATATCTTCATCGATTACGCTGAAACGATAATTTTCGGTTTCAACTTGCCCTTGAGAGAAAACTTGCGAAGTAAAATTTTCGCCAAGTGCATTTAAGATGATTTCAAGATAATTCTTTCTGTCAAATATATCTGAAGTAAATTCTATATCCTTCTCTTGCGCTTGTCCTATTATATATAGATGATTTTGCGTGCGCGTCAACGCAACATAGAAAATCATGATCTCATCTATAAACTCTTTTCGCTTTTTATAGAGATTGTTTGCAATATAGATAGGCGAAAGATATTTGATGTTACTTTCAAGGTCGACCATACTTGTACCTAGTCCAAAGGTGCTGTTAAAATTGAAGCCATGCATATTTTGACCCGCTAAACTCTCGCCCGCGCCCGCCAAGATAACAATAGGAAATTCAAGCCCTTTAGTTGCGTGAATGGTGGTAAGCGTTATGGCATCAACACTATTTTCTGCCATTGTACATGGAATTTTATTGTCGTCTAGATAACTTAAAAATCTAGGCAAATTAAAATCATTTCCACTAGACAATATCACATTTAAAAACTTTTCAAGATTTGCTCGTCTTGATTGAGAGTCAGCCAGCGAATTGATATAAGCATAGTATGAAGTTTTTTCAAAATAAAGGCGAAGGGCTTTATTGATACCAAAAATTTGCATATCAAACTTGAGTTTTTCAAAATCAGCTAAAAATTTGATAACCTTTTCATTGTCACTCTTCTGTACTGCTTCATATAAAAACTTTTCTTGCCCTTTTATATGCAAAAGCTGCTCCAGGGTTATTTGCCCAAATTGAGAATTAAGGACACTTGCAAGTGCTATGTCATTTTTAAAATTTAAGGCAAGCGAAAGCAAACTCTGCACCACCCTTATATGATAATCATCAAGCAGATAAAGTTTGGCGTTGGCTACTGCAGAAAAGCCTTTTTCAATGAGCGCATAGTAGCATTCGTTCATGATTGATCCACGCGACCTAAAGAGAACGACAATATCGCTTTGATTTACTTTTCTCATTCTTTCAAGTTTACCATCATAGATCTCGCTATTTAAAAGTTCGTCAATGCGAGCAAGAATTGTATCTACTTCACGCTTGTTTTTTGATAGATTGATCCCTAAATCTTTTTCTATGTCATAGATGCTTTCAAGATTTTCTCTCTTTTGCGTGTCCTTAGCGACTAAATCAACGTTAACCGAAGGCAAAGAAACCTTTTCAAAGTTTTTCATGCCCTTGAGCATAGATGTATTTTTATAGTCTATGCCCATACTTTCCTTTGTCATGACCTTTTCAAATATTGAGTTGATAAATTCAAGAACACGACCATCACTTCTAAAATTGCCGGTTAAGTTCAAGGCGACACTGTCATCATCTATCGTAAAGTTTTCAATATCTTTTTGCATGATTTCCATACTTGCATTACGGAAGCCATAAATCCCCTGTTTTTGATCGCCCACTGCAATAAATGCGCCCTTTTCGGCAATAGGCTTGATAATTGCCTCTTGCAGAGGATTTGTATCTTGATATTCGTCTATAAAGATATATTTATACTTATCTTGCAATTGTTTTAAAATGCCCTCATCTTGCAAAAGCTGTCTTGTAATCTTTTCAATATCGGCAAAATCTATACCATCTCTTTCCTCTTTCAATTTTTGATAGAAAGCATAATAAACTCTGTACATTTTGATGACATTCTTTGCTATTTGATTATTTATAAGCTGATCATACTTTTCCTTATCTAAGTCAAGATAATTTTGCGTGATACCCTTTATTTGAGACAAATAATCTCTTGCCTTTTTCATCTTCTCTTTATCAGACTCTTTATCCGTCTTAAAACGAGGCAAAGAGGGCATTACTATATCATTCCAAACCTTGCAAATCTTGCAAAAATCACCGTCAATTTCAATTTTTGATATATTTAAAAGTTGCATATAAAAGTCAGAATATTTTTCATCCACTTCAAAAATGTTTTCAAGCGACTTATTTGCCTTAGCTTGCAAGCCTTTAATTCTTTCAATTATATAATCTTCTGCCTTTTTGCTGTTTTCAAGAATATTCTGTTCGACGTTGTCTAGCAATTCTTCGCTGTCATCTTGGCTATCTAGATAGCTCTGCATAGAAGATAGGAGTGCAAAAATTTCATCTTTATTTCTTTTAAATGTGAAATAAATTTGATCAAAATATTCTTCATCCGCCACCTTCTCAATGGTCTTTGCAAAGGCTTTGGCTTTTAGAGATGAAGCTACATTTTCGTCAATCACACTAAAGCCTTCACTTATGTTTAACTTGTCTATATTTCGTCTTATTAGCTTTTCACAAAAAGAGTCGATTGTTGAAATATCGCTAGTATAGATCTCGTCAAGTTGACGAGTCATGAATTCGCTTTTTGGAGAAGCTTGAATTGCCTTTAATGCACGCGTTCGCATCTCGTTTGCCGCAGCTTTGGTAAAAGTTAAAACAAGTATTTGATTTAGTGGAACATGGCGCTGTGTGATAAGCATCAAAAGATATTCAATCACGACAAAAGTTTTTCCGCTACCTGCAGAAGCGGAAACAATCATGTTTTTTTTGTCGCTTGAAAGAATTTTGAGTTGTTCGTCAGTTGGCTTCATCATCTTCCCCTAATTTAACATCTTTAAAACTATTTACAATTTGACTTTTTCTAAAGGACTTAGAATCATTTAAGCAAAGTGCCTTGTAAGGACAATTTTCGCAAGTATTATCGATAGGATTTGGCAAAATATATCCTTTTTTTGCAAGATTTACCCCTTTTTTTGATAATTTAAGCGAATATTGTTGATATTTTTCTAAATCATCCTTGGCAATCAAACTGCCACTATAGCCTTTTTTTCCTTGTGATATGCCAAGCTTTTTACTCTCGCCAAAAGCATGCAAATTTCTATCAAACCTCTCTATCACACTCTCATCATTTGAAATAAGTCCCTTAAATAATTTTTTTTCATCACGAGGCGAAAAATATTCACTTCTTGCATTGAAATAGATTGCTCCCGCAAGTCTAGCTTTGAGCTTTTCTTGCACAAGTGCGCTATATAAGAATAATTGCAGTTTTGTGCCATAGTAAAGCTCTCGAAGTGGGGATGCAACCTTGCCAGATTTATAGTCGATAATGCGAAAATAGTCATCGCTTTTATCGATCCTGTCAATCTTTCCAACAAGATCAACATTGTCACAAAGTTTTGCCTTGACATTATATTCTAGTTTATATGGCTTAAAAAGTGATAGGTCAAGTTCGTCCTTCACATCTTTTAAAACAAGATAGGCTTGTCTTTTCAAAAAGTTGATAAGAGAGCGTTTCGCGTCTTCGCTTTCTATCTTTTCTTTAAGATCACATTCCTTTATTATTCTTTCAAAGTTTTTTTCTACAAAGAGCTCGATTTTACTCTCTTTTCCTGTCATGTTTTCTCTTACATAATCTTCGCAATATTTGTGAATAATTGTTCCAGCATCAGCATAAGAAAACTCACTTGTGCTTTTTTCATTAATACGAAGACCGTATCTTGCAAAATGTTTGAAAGGACAATTAAAGAATGTTTCAAGTTGTGATGGCGAAATATATCCTCTATCAAAGAACACCTTTTCTCCATCTTGGATAAAACTTTTGTCCGCCTTAAACTCTAGAAATTCACAGCCTATTTTTGTCTTAAGGTCATCGCTTAAGTTTTTGTGGTACTCATTGATTATATTTTTCTTGTTGCCAAGTGAAAGAAGAAAAACATCTCTTTCTTTTTCGATCAAACCTCGACTTATTAAATTTTGAAGATTGAAAATATTTGAAGATATATTTTCAGCATCAAAAATATCGCTTAAACTTTGAATAAAGGCAGGCACTTCATTTTTCTTACCTTCATCGGTACTGGCGTTATAGAATGTTATCAGTTTTTCTGTTGGAGAAAGCAAGAGATTGAAGAGTTTAAATCGATTTCGCCTATTGATCATGCGAATTGTCGGCTCAATCTTCTTTTTATGGATAAATGAAAAAATGTCATCATCGTTTAAAAGTCCACTGTCACTTTGAACGTTCGGCAAATTTTCGCCCCCTAAAACAAAGAGCACTTTGCATGATCCTGCATAGTTTTCTTCTGCCTGTACAGCAATCACACTGTCAACAAAGGCAGGCACACTTTCAACATTTTTAAAGGATAAGATAAGTGAAAGCTGTTTATAGTACTCATCAAGCTCGATCGCATCATTATATTTAGAAATCAATTTGACGGCTTCTGTCAAGATATCATAAGCCTGCTCATTTATCTGTTTTTCTTTTAAATATGACAAATTTTCAAGTTTTTCTAGCATTTTTTCATGTTTTTGCATGAAATTCTCGCAAATTTTCTCAATTACACTCTGATAATCGCTGGCTGACTGACAACTTTCAAGCTCGTCAAAAATGAAAGAAAACTTAAATTTTTCCTTTATGTATTTTATAAATTTTCTCTTATTTGACACATTGTAAACTTGCACAAGATCGACAAGTTCGCTTGCGCTGACTAGGCTGTGATTAAATAATGCAAGCAGACTGTCCTTTGCATAATTAAAATATATAACCTGCAAAAATTTGATGACAAGGTCTATTAAAGGAAGTTCGATGGCAAGTAGTGATGAAGAGATGTAGATAGGAATATCATATCGCGCAAAAGTTTCTTCAAGATTGAGAGAGAAATCGCTTTCGTTTGATAAAACTATTTTGATATCACTATACTTCATGCCCGCATGAACAAAGTTATAGATAAGTTTTGCACAAGCATTGACCTGATCGGAGATAGAACTAGAAGAAAAATTATAATAAAAATCACTCTTAATTTTGCTTTTTTCTCCCTGTCCGAAAAGATTTGACGCCATATAGTATTTGACGCTTTCTTTATCAGAGCAGTTAGTTATCACTTCCGCTGGCAATTCATAGTCTAAAGCAATCTTTTGCAGTTTATTAAATATGTCTTGCTCGTAAATATAGTCGTTTGCTATACTTATAGGCATTGCTATGGCAACCGACACACCCTTGCTTGCCTTGACCAAGGCACTAATTAAACTATAGCCTTCTTGAGTAAATGAGTCAAACATGCCAAAATAGAAATATGTATTTTTAAAGATGTCACTTTCATTTAAAAGTTCGATCAAAAATTTAAGGCGTGCGTTTTCATCAAAGTTTTCATTTAACAATCTTTGATATTCTTCATATATAAGTTTTAAATCATGATATTTCTTTCCGCTAAGGTCATCTCCTTGTCTATCTAACTCCTCGGGCGAGATGAGTGAACTTTTTAACTGACCTATAATCTTACAAATCTCATAGCAAAAATTTATTCCACTTTTTTGAAAAGTTGAAAACTTGTCCCGAACATTTTCAATCGCCTTCATCGTTAAAAGCAAAAGTTCGCTTGATGGCAAGACCTTTACACTTTTACCAAGCATTTCGAACGCACGGTCTGCCACCTGACTGATACCAAGAACATTGACATTAAAAAGACTATCCTTGATTTTTTCAAGGATCATCTTCTCGCATTGCAATGAAAATTTGTCAGGCACAACTACTATATGTTCAATTTCGCTATCGCGATTGTCAATAGAGGCAACCATATCGCAAGTAGCATCAAAAATTGCGTAGTTTTGAAATATCTTTAGTTTCATCAAGAATATTTTAACATATTATAGAATTTTGTCAAACAATCTTAGAATAAATACATATCAAAAAATTGCAACAAAAAATGCCATTATGGCATTTCAAACTATAGACAAAGGGCTTGACCGAAAATTTTGAAAAAAAATTTAAAAGATTTATTTTTCATTTTTCAAAAAATATCTCGTCTGTAAAATTTTAAGATATTGTCCATCAATGTCATTTGTGACAAGGTTTGGAAGTACTTTCACTCCATGCCTTGCACCCTTGACCGCTTCAATGACTATAAGTTTTATTTCGCGCTTATTGTTTTCGGTGAAAAACATGCGTTTGGGTTCTAGCCCGTTTTCTATCAAGGTATGGATGGCTTCTGCACATCGGCTTGCTGGAAAAGTCATATAAAATTTGCCACCAAATTTTAGCATTTGACAGGCAATCTTACATAGATCAGAAAGTGGCAAGGTGCTATCATGCCTAGCAATTGACTTTACATCGTTTTTATTTAAACTACCCTCGTGCATATATGGCGGATTTGAAAAAACAACATCTGCATAGCAATCTATGTAATCTTTGAAATTTTTAGCATCATCACTTATAATTTGAATTTTATCTTGCAGATCATTTAAAATGACATTCTTTTCAGCAAGGTGTGCCATCTTGTCTTGCAACTCAAAGGCAACTATCTTTTTGAAATCTACTTTTGCAGAGAGAAGCACGCTTATCACACCACAACCTGTGCCTATCTCAATGGCAAAATCGTCTTTCTTAAGATTTATAAAGTTTGCAAGAATGACTGAGTCTGAAGTAAAGGTATAATAATTCTTATTTTGAATTATCTTTAACCCCTTGCATTGCAGATCTTCAATTCGCTCTCCCTTTTCAAGTGTTACATCCATAATTCATCCCTTATTAAATAAATTTTTTTGTTTTTTTTCTTTTTTTGGCAAATTTTTAGGTTTTTTAATGAATTTTGTCAATTTTTGCTGTAATTTTTTAATTTTTACTTTTATTTTTTAGCAAATTAAATTCTTCCAATGTATACTCTTTGATCTCGCTTGACTGCTCTGTTTGATACTTAACAGATACAGTTTGATGCAATAGGTCGTTATAAATAACCTTACCTTCGCCATCGCTAGAAAGGACAATAGCATTTAATTTCGGCATCTTTTTTACTATCTCTTGATAATATTCATTTTCATAGGCAAGACAGCAAAGCATCTTTCCGCAAAGACCACTTATTGAATTTGGACTTAAACTTAGCCCTTGATTTTTTGCCATCTTAATTGAAATATGATCATTGATACCAAAACCTTTGTGGCAACAACATTCTAGTCCGCAAGGTCCATAGCCACCTAAAATACGCGTGGTGTCACGTGGACCTATCTGTCTCAAATCTATTCGCACCTTATAATTGTCGGCAAGTTTTTTGACAAGATCGCGGAAATCAACTCTGTTTTCAGCGGTGAAATTGATGGTAAGTCGAGAAAAGTTATAGTTACACTCTGCACTTATAACCTTCATGTCAAGCCCTTCATTTTTGACAAGAGCCTTTATCTCTGGCAAAAGTGCTTTTGCCTTTTCTTGATTTTGATAATATAAGTCAAGTTCCTTTTCGTCTGCAAGTTTTATTACATTTTTTAGCGGTTCACTTAGAGAATGTGGATCAATTTCTTCTTTTTCTTTTATAATCCTTGCAATATCCTTGCCCTTTTCGGTATCTACAATCACAAGATCGTTTTTCTTAAGATTTAGTCCATTTGGGCTGAAATAATAACCATGGACTCCGTTTAAAAATTTTGCAGTCACAACCTCTATCTGCATAAGTATTTAACCTCCAATATCTTTAAAAGTAAATTTTCTATTATTGTAAGCGGACTTACATTCAAGTTTTTTTCACGGCTTGCTTTATCGATCAAATTTTGAATTTCAATAAGTGCCTTTATTGTGTACTCCTCGCTGACTTTTAAAAGATTTTCATCTTTCAAATTTTGTGCTTCAATTCCACTTTTAATTAAAATCATATCTTCCACGGCAAGCAATAGGATATTCATAATTATATCAAATCGATCAAGATATCTTTGCAAGTTCTTTGAATAAGCAAGCACCTGTTTGGTATTTTTAAGTTCGCTCAGCACGCCCATTGTGCAAGAAAAGAAATCATCAAAATCTGACATCTTTGCAAACTGATTGACATTTGTTAATAAATTATCACTGGCCTTTATAATGTTGTCATTTTCGTCAAAACCTGTGATAAGGCTCAACTGTTTTGGACTTAATTTTTGCAAGGCTATCTTATTGCATCTTGACCTAACTGTTGGAAGCACTTTTTCAATCTGTGAAGAGGTAAGCAAAAAATAGACATTCTTTGGCGGTTCTTCAAGCGTCTTAAGCAGTTTGTTTTGTGCGCTTTCCATAGAATTATCGATTGACAATATGATAAAGATTTTTTTTGGCGAAGAAGTAGGTTTGACAAAACTTTCTTCAACTATCTTTTCGCTGTCTGCAACAAGCAGTTTATCTTTGCTTGGAAAAAATAGAACATCGCTATGCAGTTCATTTTCAATCTTTTTATAATTTGCACTGTTTTTATCGATTTGTCCATCTTCTATTAATATAGCAAGCGCCTTGGCAAAGGCACGCATATAGTCTACATCAGGACTTATAAGCAGTATTGATTTTGACAAAAGTCCCTTTTGATATTCGTTTAATAGCGATTTAAAATCTAGCGAGTCTTTTATTATGTCTATCAGTTCCATACATCTATATGATATCACAAATAGCGGTATTTTGCAAAATCAAAATTAATAAAAATTATTTCTGATATTTAGAAAAACGAACATCTTCAAAAAAAATCGCCAATTTTATTAAATATTGACGATTTTTTTATAATTTTAACTTTTTTTAAATAAATTTTACTTTATTTTTTTGTAATTCTTTTCATAACTCGCTTTGCTATAAATTTGTATATTTCACTTATCACAAGCATAGCCATTGAAAGTCCAAATATTATTAGCCACTGCGAGAGATTCAATTTTTCAAGTTGCAAAAGTGCTCCGCAAGGAGTAAAGGCAAGAAGAATAACGATCAGGAAACAGAAGCCTACTGCAATCAGAAAGAATATGTTTTTGTGTGGTTTAGATTTGAAGATATTGACATTGGTTCGCATTGACGCAAGGTAAAACATTTGAATTATATTTAAAGTGTAAAAGCCCATAGTCATTGCGATCTTGTCATCGTATAGGCAAATTCCAAGGACATAACTCAAGACGACAAGGGCTGTCTGCACAAGTCCGAGCACAATTATCGACACGCCAATTCCATTTGCAAATAGACTTTTCTTAGAGGAGCGCGGCGGAAGTTTCATAAGGTCTTTTTCAGGGTTTTCAAGTCCAAGTGCAATGGCAGGAAATGAATCGGTTATTAAGTTAACAAAGAGAATTTGCACAGGGAGCAGGAAAACAAATTGTGGATAGATTAAGGTTACAATAAACAGCGAAAAGAGCTCTGCCATATTTGCCGAAAAGAGAAATTTGACTGTCTTTTGAATGTTCTCATAGATCTTGCGCCCTTCTTCGACTGCAATCACAATGGTTGCAAAGTTATCGTCGGTAATTATAAGGTCGCTTGCCTGCTTTGCAACATCTGTTCCACTTATACCCATACCAATACCGATATTGGCTTTTTTGATTGATGGAGCATCATTGACGCCATCACCTGTCATGGCTACAACATGACCGCGCTTTTTAAATGCTTCCACAATGCGTACCTTATCTTCTGGCGAAACGCGGGCAAAGACTGTAAACTGGTCAATAACCTTAGCAAGTTTTTCTTCGCTCATTTTTTTAAGTTCATGTCCGCTTAGCACCTGTTTCATTGAAGAAGCAATGCCTATTTCACTTGCAATCGCAAAGGCGGTTTGACTATAGTCGCCAGTAATCATTACAGGCTTCATGCCAGCATCCTTGCATTTTTGAACAGCCTCTTCAATCTCTGGTCTAGGCGGATCAATCATACCAACAAGCCCTATAAAGATTAAGCCATCTTCATAGAAGTCGCGGTCACCGCAACTTGGCTTAAAGGCGAAACCGAGTACCCGCATAGCCTTTCCGCTCATCTTTTCATTTCCGCTTAAGATTTTATTTTTGCTAGCATTATCAAGTGGCAATATTCTACCGTCTTTTAACACCCTATCGCACTTTTCTAAGATGATGTCTGGCGCGCCTTTCGTGTACATGGTTTTGCCGTTTTCATCGACAAGAACACTCATGAGTTTTCTGCCAGAATCAAATGGCAACTCGTTCAATTTTGTAAATTGAGATTTGTTGAATTTCTTTGCAAAATTCATAAGAGCAATCTCTGTTGGATCGCCGATCAAGCCCTTCTCACCTTCAACAGCATCATTGCAATAGAAGCAGGCTTTAGTAAGTTTGGCAAACGCCATGCTTTTATTAAACTCTGTGCCCTGCACCTTGTCATCATAATAGCAACCTTTTACTGTCATCTTGTTCTGTGTAATTGTACCAGTCTTATCTGAACAAATTACATCACAACAACCGAGCGTTTCCACCGAATGCATTTGTCTTACTATGGCTTTTTGTTTTGCAAGACGGCTGACACCTAGACTCATGATGATTGTAATCACTGCCGGCATACTTTCTGGGATGGCAGCAACTGCAATGGCAACCGCCGTCAAAAATGCTTCCATGATATTGTGCGGATTGATACATATCTCCATAACGAATGTGATCACTGCTATAATCAAAACAAGATATGTCAGCACCTTGCCGACATCTTTAATACTCTTTTGAAGTGGAGTTTGCTCTTTGGCGCTATCCTTTAGTGCGTTTGCAATCTTGCCAAATTCTGTTTGATTTGATATAGCACTCACAACTCCCTTGCCCTTGCCAAAACTGACCGTCGTACCTTTGTATGCCATATTGACACGCTCGCCTAGGAGAGTATCGCCGTCAAGTACCTTTTGACAATCTTTGATTACCGCGTGGCTTTCTCCTGTCAAACTTGACTCATCAATCTTGAGTTGAACGCTCTCGATAAGTCTTAGATCTGCAGGCACTATGCCACCTGCTTCCAGCACTACTATATCACCAAGGACTAGATCACTAGTGGAAATCTTGACAGCCTTGCCTTGTCTTATTACTATAGTCTTTGGCATAATGAGCTTGCCAAGTGCCTCTAGCGATTTTTCTGCTTTGTATTGTTGGACAACGCCAAATATTGCATTCATAAGTACGATAATTAAGATAAGTACGCCGTCAATGATCTCTTCGCTTGTGTTTTCTATTATGCCAATAAGAATAGATATAAATGATGAAACAAGCAAGATTATTATCATTAAATCAAAAAACTGTTCGAAAAACTTTGAAACGATATTAGATTTTTTATAGACTTCATCTTTTGGCAATTCTTTTTTTCGCTCTTCGACCTGTGATAAAGTAAGCCCATTTGGACTTACACCAAACTCATTTAAAACATCTGATATTGACCTTGTATAAAATTCTTTCACACGCCTTTCCTTTATAAGAGATTTCATTTGCTTTAAGTACAAAAAGTGTTTTTTATAATTTAAGTAAAGTTTTAAAAATCAATCAAAATTTATAGTCATATCACAAAGAAGGCAATAACTGCCATGATAATAAGATAAAGACTAAAGTATTTGAATTTTGCTTTTTGAGTAAGCGAGAGCATTGCTTTGATTGAAAGAATGCCGACTAAAAATGCGACAGCAAATGATAGAGAAATGCCTATTGCACTGACAGAGATTGAATAGTCAAAAAGCACCATTTTTGAAATTTCCATCACAAGTGAAAGTAATATCACAGGCACAGAAAGCAAAAATGAAAATTTTGCAACTTCACTTTTGTCAGCGCCAAGCATAAGTCCTGTTGAAATTGTCATGCCTGATCTAGATATCCCGGGAAAGATGGCTATACCTTGACTTACGCCAATAAGAAAGGCCTTTTTAGAGTCTATAGTTCTCTCCTTACTTTGCCACGGATATTTATCTTTTTTTGCAAGTTTCTCGCCTGCGAAAAGCACGACCGCACTTATCAAAAATGCGAATGGCAAAAAACTTCCTTCAAAAGATGAGTTTATAAGTGACATAAAGATAAGTGCAAAAAGGCAAGTTGGAATTGTTGCGATATAGATATTCATGCTTTCGCTTGAAAATGGACGACGAATTAAAGCAAAGATCTCTTTGCGAAGCACAACACAGATTGAAAGAAGGGTCGCAACATGGAGAATTATGCTTACAAAAAGCGAATCTTCAATGCCAAAAAGGTTTGATAGAAGCACCAAATGTCCGCTTGATGAAATTGGTAAAAATTCGCATAAGCCTTGCACAAGTCCTAAAACGATAAGCACGAGTATTTCCAAACTACACCCCTAAATTAATATACAGCCTAGCATCTATTTTTATGACACTTGTCCAAAAACTTTTATTTAAAAAAAGCCTACTTTTAAAAGCAGACTTTATGCGTCGACAAATTAACAATCTATAGACAAACAAGCGAAGACCCCACGCTCGAAAAAGTGGCTAAGCCACTCTATTTGACAGCCTTTGTTTTGTCGATTACTTTTACTCCGTGACTTTTAAATAGACTTGCGACTTCTCCGCTCGTCCCTTTAGTCATGTTGCGTCTGTCGAGTACAAGGCTTGTGCGCGGAGATGTATAGATAAACATATAGACATTGTAAAGAGAAACCTTTGTTATTTGACTATAGTTATAACTTTCACTTGCCCTCTTTCCACTATCTCCATTTTGTTTTGCTTGGACTTGAAACTCCTCCTGAAAAAAAGCAAACTCAATTGCAATGTCGGATTGAGAAAATAACTGTGCATTCTGTTTTTTGATGCCATCATTGATTATGTAAGGAAGAAGCACAACAGAACATACCGCACCAATGATAAGCATAATTGCACCAAGATATATCTCCACAAACAAGGCAAGTGGCACGCTTATACCAACAGTGACTAAAAGCAGTAGTCCACTTGCAAGCAATATAAATTTCTTGACTTCACTTTTTTGATACTTATATAAATCATCTCTATTAAGAAAAGTTGTATTTTCAAATAATGCTTCCATATTTTTCCCTTTTTTGATAATTATAATAAAAAGATAATTAAAAGCAAAATAAAATTTAAAAAAATAATTAAATAAAAATTAAAATTAATTAAATAAAAAAATTAAGAAAAAAATATTAAAAATTATTAAAAATATTGAAAATTTGATTTTAACAATAATTTTTTCGTTTTAAAAAGCGAGAAAATATTTTTCCTCGCCATTTTATTATATATTAATTCGTTAATTAATAAATATTGTATTAATTAATATTTAATTTCCAAAGCCGATTAGTCTGCGTTCTTCTTCATGTTCTATAAGCACTTCGCTTGCTTTATGAATATCTTCTGGCTTGATAAGAAAATCGTTTAGTCTTTCAAGTGTGCGCACAGCTTGCTGTTCTTCTGTAAGCTGAAGAAGGTTCATAGCAAAGCCTGCATTTGAGAAATCTTTTTTCTCGCGTTCTTCTTTAAACAATTTTAATAGTTCGCTCTTAGCGGTCTTTGACAAGGTGAGTCCGTCCTTTTTCATGTGGAAGCAGAAAATGTCAAGAAGCTGTTTGTCGGTATAATCTGGAAGGCTTATAAGGTTTGGAAATCTACGCTTGAAACCTGAGTTTGTTTTCATAAGTGCTTCAATCTTGTCAGCATAGCCAGCAAGGATTATACAAGTACGAAGGTCTGGATTTTTAGCCTGACTTTTAAGAAGCTGTTCAACTGATTTTACAATTTGGCTTGTCGCGTCTTGAGTAAAGGCGTCACCTCTGCCATCTTCTTGATTTAATGAATAAGCCTCGTCAATAAGAAGTGTTCCGCCTATGGAATCATCTATAATTTCTTTAACTTTTGCAGTTGTATGTCCTGTAAACTTTGCTTTTAAGTCTGCTCCGTTATACTCATTGAATGTATCTTTTGCAAGCAAACCACTATCATAGAAGGTTTTTCCCATCACTTCAGCCATAGTAGACTTGCCAACACCTGGATTGCCTACGAGTCTAAAGTTGAGATTTAGGTCTGTCTTGTGTGGATATTTCATGATGAGCGCGTACTTTGCCTTAAGTTGCTCTTTAACTTTATCAAGCCCAACAAACATTTCAAAGTTTTTAGCGATTGCCTCATCAATAGAAAGTATCACTCTAGGCTCTTGATTTGCCTTTTTTTCCTCTTTCGATTTTGCTGATAAATCTGAATCCTGTTGATCATTTTTCGTATCTTTTGGTTTTGGCTGTTCAAGGGCTGCCTGTTCCTTCTTTTTCGCCTTTTCTTCTGCATTCTTAAGCATTTTTGCATATGCGTTTGCAGAGTTCTCTACAATCCTACTTATTCCCTTTGAAACGAGTTCATAGCTATATCCCTTGTAAGATAAAAACTTTAAATCCTCAAAGCAAAATTCTCTATAATATTTGAGTTTATTTTGATTTTCTTTAATAAATGTGGATAGATAACTTTTGATATTCTCAAGATATAACAAATTTCCTTCGGTAAGAGGTGAATTCGCAATTTTGAAGGATACCTTGTCAATTATGTTTTCAGGAACGCCAAAAAGAGATTGAACTGCGTCCATGTAACTTCTATTTATCATATATTCACATACAAATTGATCTAGGGTTGAAATAGATGCGTGCATCATAATATAGTCAAGATCACGCAAGATAATAACCTGAATTGCACTTCCAGCTAAATTCAATATGTCGGTGTATGCATTTCTAAATTTTTCTTTAATAGGACTGTCTTGTTCAGCTTGATCAAAGTTGTAACCAAGTTTTGCATACACCCCAGTATTTTTAAATAGTGCATTGACCTTTGCCTGATCTATCCTGTTTTCGCCATTGGTGTCATGAAAAAAAGACACTGGCCATTTTACCAAATAGTATTGTTTTGCAAGTTTGTTTACATCAAACATAAATCCCCCTCCTCCCTTAAGCAAGCATATTATCTAATATGCGGTGTACTAATATTAGATAAAAAAACTAAAGTAGTTATAATTATTATATACTACCTTAGTCCTTAAGTCAAGATACAATTTTAATAAGGATATAAAGAAATGTTAATCACAATTAAAATGATAAATTACAATCAAAAATCATTCAATAGAGAAGTCCAGTCTATTACGCATTTTACTCCTCCAGCATAACTGTTACCATTGGCACGCTGAATATATGGCGGAAATCGTTGCATACGCCAACTACATGTAGGATTTATGCAATAATAATAACTATAGTAAAGACCATAACCACGCATTATAATTCTTGAAGTCATTCTAAGCATTGACGAACTACAATATATACTAGGACTATGACATTTAGCACATTTAAAACTTGTATGCATACCTAATTTTTTTTTAAATTTTTGGGGGAGAAGATTTTTTTTGACTAACTCTACCTCCCTACGATTCAATATAACGTTTTTACGCTTTCCTTGAATCTTCTTTATCAGTTTTTGTAGTTCAGATGATTTATTAGATTTTGATTGTTTTTTTACTGATCTAGGACTAGTCTGTGCTTTGTTTGATTCTTTCGTTTCCGCTCTTTCTTGTTCATCTAAAGGATCTATTGTATCTTCACCATAGCCATCGCCGATATCATCGCCAAAGTTGCTTTCATCATCTGCTTCGTCTTCAATCTCGCCATCGCTTTCGGCGCCTTCCTCATCATAATCTTCTTCATCTTCGTAATCTTCTTCATCATAATCTTCATCATATTGTGGCTCTTCGCCAAAATTATTATAAAAATTTGATATAGCACGTCGTAACCCCATTTTTCACCCCTTTTTCAACCTTATCTTATTGTGTTTAATTTTCTTATTTTTATAATATTAAAACTTTTTCTATCATTTGTCAATTTAATTATTTTAATCTTTACAATGCGTCTAAAATTTTTTTTATATTTATGATCTCTTCTTTAGTTGTTGACGCACCAGCCGTCAAACCTATATATTGTCCAGATATGACCTTTTTTTGTTTAATTAGATTATATATATCCTCCTTTGTTTCAACAAAAAAAGTAGGACAAACTTTTTTTAGAAGATAATACAATTCTCTTGTATTACTTGAATTACTTCCACCTATGACTAGCATGATATCTACTTTTTTTGCTAATTCAAGCGATTGCTTTTTAATCATTAATTGTGCTTGACATGTGGTGTCAACCATATCAAAAGTCTTTTTTAATTTAGTTAATTTTAACTTTATTTCATTGATTATTATTTTAGATTTTTCTTGTGGAAAAGTTGTTTGAATTACTAAAAAGTATTTTTTATTGTCACTTGTTATTTTGTTGATATCATCTGCATCTTCAATCAAAATAGGATTTTCACACCATCCAGCAATAGCCTTTACTTCAGGATGCATTTGTCCACTTTCTTTGCCATATTTTCCTATAATTAATATTTTATATCCTTCCGCATTTTTGATATAAACATGCTTAATAATATTTAAAACATTAGGACATGTGCAATCTAAAAAATTAATTTGATGACTTTTAAGATAGTTATATGTTGATTTTTCTTCTCCATGAGCTCTTAAAATAACAAAATCTTTGTTTGTAATATCTTCCAATTTGTCTTTTTGCGAAACCCCTAAACTGAGTAATTTATCAACAGTATATTTATTGTGCAATAATTGCTTAAACAATACCACATTCTTCCTATTCTTGGCCTGTTCTATTGTCAAATCCAGTGCCCTTTGAGCACCATAGCATAAGCCACAGATTTTACAAATTTCAATTCTAGTTTTCAATTGTAAATTCTCCTACAATATATTTGATAACTTTTAAGTCGATAGACACTATAAAATTAAATTATGATTACTTTTTTTAAAATAGTAACAAATACTTATAAAAATCCATAAATAATTAGGGAGATAATTATGAAAGGTTTTAAATATAGTGGATGTGGAAATCGATTTATTTTAATCGATGGTTTGGATCGTGATCAAGACTCATTTAAAGAAAATGTTGTAAAATCAGCTCAGGCTATCTGCGAAAACAGTAGATATAACCCAGATGGTATACTTTTTCTCGAAAAGAGTAAGGGCGCTGATGTATTTATGAATATTATTAATTCTGATGGCAGTATTGCCAAGATGTGCGGAAATGGCGTGAGATGTGTTGCACAATATTTAAATAGCAAAAATCCACATAAACAATCCTACAAAATAGACACATTGAGCGGGATAAAGCAAGTAGACATACTAAGAAAAGATGGTGACATCTGTTCAAGTTGTGCTGAAATTGGAAAAGGAAAGGTAAAAGAGTCAAATAAGTATTTTGATTTTCTTCAACAAAACCTTCCTTTTGATTGTGTAAATGTGGGGAATAGCCACGCCGTTTTTTATCCAAACGAGCAAGTTTTAAGAAAAAAGGAGCGAATTTACCAACTCTTACAATCTGGTAATGGTATCAATGTGGAATTTCTTTGCGAGATTAGAGATAATAATGTAAAGGTTAGAGTATTTGAAAGAGGTTGCGGAGAAACACTAGCCTGCGGAACTGGAGCCACCGCCGTTGCCTTTTCGTTGTTTTCAAAGGGAATGGGCAATGATTTCAATATTTTGATGCCGGGAGGTAATCTAAAAGTTAAAATAAAAAATGGAACAGCATACTTAACCGGACCAACGTTAAATGAAGGTCAAGAAGAAATTTATTTTAAAGATATAGATAATTACAACTATCGTGAATAACCTTTGCTTACTGATTAAATGAGAAAATCAACTGTCTGTCATCAAAACTAAACGATCTTTTTAGTTTGTTGTCTTTCATGCTAAAAATGCCGTCTGTGCCAATGATCAAATTATCTAGAAGTTCAACTCCGCCAAATTCAAACTTACGGAACAATTCTCTGTTAGTATCTGTATCGGTTTGTGAGGGAATGGCTTTTCCTTGCGGGTGGTTGTGAGCCATGACAACGGCTTTTGACTTGGTTTTATTGCAAAAATTAGAAATATCACGTTGATCTAATATGATATTATCATAGCTTCCTTTTGCAATGACCTCATAACCTAGAAATTCACTGCGTTTGCTTAATCCGATTATGACAAGACGCTCTTCACTTTTGAATCGCAAGAGTGCCTCCACTAAGTCATAAATATCGCCAATCGATGCAACAGTTAATGACTGAGTAGCTTTTTGTGCCATGTAAATATCAAATATATATAAAATGCTATGCAGTTTCATAGCACTCATTTCACCCATGCCCTTCACCTGTTTTAGATCATCGACAGACGCTTCAAGCACATTTGCGAGCGTCTTATATTTATCTAAAAGCCTATGTGAAAGTGGATTTACATCTCCGCGTGGAAAAATATAAAATAATACAAACTCTAGTGCTTGTATATCACTTAAATTTTCAAGTCCGCATTTATCTACAGTGCGAGTCAATCTTAATCTATGTCCACTATGTATGTTTTCCAAGTCTTTCATGGCAATGATTTTAGCAAAACAAGCGAAATTTTACAAGTAATTTAATAAGTTTTATTTTTTGTAATGTCCTTTGTCAATGTTTCATCGTTTATTTCTAATGGTTTTAATTTTGTATACTGCTTTGTAATAAAATTTAAAAGCATCTTTTAACATGTTTGAACCCCTATTTAAAATATATTATATCATATTTAGACCATAATTTTAAATGCTTTTTCATAAATTTTTATATTTCTTGTTGACTTTTCTTTGAGATATAGCGGTATATTTGGTTCAAAAGTAGTATTTATTAACAAATTTTAAAAAAACAACACAGCGGTTAACCCGTAGGGTTAAAACGGACTAAAAATTAAAAAGAGAGAGATGCAAGAATTTGTTGCCTAAATTGCATAGGAGCAAGTTCTTGTATTTTTTCTTGTAATCTTTCATTATTGTAATACA
The DNA here is from genome assembly GCA_944349615.1 of uncultured Clostridia bacterium. Classification (GTDB taxonomy): domain Bacteria; phylum Bacillota; class Clostridia; order Christensenellales; family UBA1242; genus Caccovivens. The sequence continues at coordinate 587 of CALVNK010000001.1, read as the reverse complement.
TTATGAAGTTTTTTACAACTTCTGGTATTTCATTTTTTTGTAAATTTTGTTTTAGATATATACATTCTGATTTTAATATTGAGAAAAATGATTCTATCGGCACATTATCCACACAGCTTCCTTTGCTTTATATACTTTGTTGTATGTTATTTTCTTTAAGTAATTTTACATATTGCCAATTTGTAAAATGCCAGCCTTGGTCTGAGTGTAGTATGGGTTGAACATTGGCTGGCAGTTTATGTATTAATCCATTTAACATTTCTCTAGTTTGATTAAAATTAGGACTGGTTGAAATTGAGTAAGAAATTATCTCATTGTTATATATATCTAAAATGGGAGAAAGATAAACCTTTTCATCACATACAGCAAATTCTGTTACATCTGTTGTTAACTTTCGAAATGGAGCTTTTGCTACAAAATCTCTATTTAAAATATTGGGAGCAATTTTACCAACTTCGCCTTTGTAGGACTTGTATCTACTTTTTCTTTGTTTACCTTGAATATTTAGATATTTCATTAGTTTTAACACGGTTTTGTGATTGATTTTGTAACCTAAATTTCTTAATTCTATTAGTATTCTACGATAA